>JAEWKG010000278.1 GCA_023386135.1 Pseudomonadota bacterium
CTGTAGCGCAACCGGTCGATCATGGTGCGGACGTGCCGCTGTTCCGCGCGCAGGGCTTCCTTTATCTGACCGATCTCTGCTTCGGGATCGTGGCCGGCCTGAATCGAGCGCCGCAATCCCTCGATACGCATGGCCGCCCCGGCGAGCGATTGCGCGACGCTGTCGTGCAGATCACGCGCCAACCCTTCGCGCGAGCGGGCAAGACCAGTTTCGTGGAGCAGCATGAGCCGCGCATGCCGGTCGAGCGCGGCTTCGAGCTCGCGGCCGATCAGCGTGCCGATCGCAACGTGATCCTCGCAAATGCCCGATATGCCGGTGAGTACGATCTCGCCCGACCCGGTGCCGCCGGTGACAGGAAACGCCAGCGCCTCGCCGACGCCGAGGAGATCGGCAAACGGCTCGGTGACCGGTGATGAGGTCGCGACTGGCCGTCCGCGGTGACTTGCTCGAAGGCTTCGCTTGCGGTCGGCGGAGAAAATCCGGGCGCGCTGGCCAATGCCGGCATCGCCCAGCAACGTCTCGGGGCCAAGCCGATGTTGGGCGGCCGGGAGACCCTGCGTCCTCAATTCCGTGGACGGCTCTTCATTGTCATTCCACGCGATCGCGCCGGCTCGCGCGCCGCTCTGGGCGATTGCAAAGGCGAGCGCTTCTTCCAGCGGAGGTACGGATGCAGGAACCGGCTGTGGCCGCTCGTGGAAGCGGTCGATGTGTTGTTCGCGCCGTTGCAGTCCGAACCACACGAGAATCAGCGAAAGAACGAGCAGGTAAGCCACGCGTCGACCGAAGCGGACCGTGTTGAAGTCCGGGTCTGCCACCGAAATCCACAAGCCCAGCCCGAAATAAAGGACGGTGACCCCGACCGCGGCGCCGAGGGTAACACGCCAGTGCCAGCGAATGGTGGCCGAGAGCATGACGAAGGCAAAGATCGCCAGGAACGGGCTCGTGAAGTCATTGCTGCTGCCCTCGGTCAGGAACACCGCGACGAGCAAAGCGAGAATGTCGACGGTCAGCATCGGCCATGCGAGCAGGTGGTCCCACCACCAGCTTCGCATGGCTACCAGGAACAGGGTCACCGCCAGCAGCAGGTAGGCGCCCAGAATCTGGAAGACGGGATTGCTCAGGTCGTTCGGCGTCGATGGATCGACCAGAACGGCACCGAAAAAGATGATCGCGAAGATCACCCGCGACACCGCGATGATTCGTCCCGAACGGTGTTCGAACAGCGCCGCGATCACGGGCCGCCGCTCGGCACTCTCCGTCGGCTCAGGCAGCTTGGGCGAGCTCCAGCTCCAGGCGGTCGAACACCTCGACGAGCGCCGTCGTCAGCTCGCGCATCATGGTCTCGTCGTGCGACGGACCGGGCGTGAAGCGCAGCCGCTCGGTGCCGCGTGGCACGGTCGGGAAGTTGATCGGCTGCACGTACACGCCGTATTCGGCGAGCAGGATGTCGCTGATCTTCTTCGCCTTGACGGGATCGCCGATCATCAGAGGGACGATGTGCGTGACCGAGTCCATCACCGGCAGGCCGGCTTCGCGGAACATCGTCTTGAGCTGGGCGGCGGCGGCCTGCTGGCCCTCGCGCTCCTCGCTCGATTCCTTGAGGTGCCGCACCGCGGCGAGGACCCCGGCAGCAAGCACCGGCGAGAGCGAAGTGGTGAAGATGAAACCGGGGGCGTAGCTGCGGATGCAGTCGATGATCTTGCGGTCGGCGGCGATGTAGCCGCCCATCACGCCGAACGCCTTGCCCAGCGTACCTTCGATGATGTCGATCCGGCTCGCCGCATCGTCACGCTCGGAGATGCCGCCGCCGCGCGCGCCGTACATGCCGACCGCGTGCACCTCGTCGATATAGGTGAGGGCGTTGTACTTGTCGGCGAGGTCGCAAATCGCGTGGATCGGCGCGATGTCGCCGTCCATCGAATAGACGCTCTCGAACGCGACCAGCTTCGGCGTGGCCGGGTCTTCCGCCGCGAGCAGTTCTTCGAGATGCTCGACGTCGTTGTGGCGGAACACCCGCTTCTCGGCGCCTGAGTTGCGGATGCCGGCGATCATGCTCGCGTGATTGAGCTCGTCGGAAAAGATCACGCAGCCGGGCAGCAGCTTGGCAAGCGTGGACAGCGTCGCGTCGTTCGACACGTAGCCGCTGGTGAACAGCAGCGCGGCTTCCTTGCCGTGCAGGTCGGCAAGCTCCGCCTCGAGCTCGATGTGGTAGTGGGTGTTGCCACCGATGTTGCGGGTGCCGCCCGAACCCGCGCCGACGTTGTGCAGCGCCTCTTCCATCGCCGCGATGACCTTGGGGTGCTGGCCCATTGCGAGGTAATCGTTCGAGCACCACACGGTGACCGGCTTGGGCCCGTTATGCCCGGCGAAGCAGCGCGCGTTGGGGAACGCGCCCTTGTTGCGCAGGATATCGATGAAGACCCTGTAGCGGCCTTCGGAATGCAGCCGGTCGATCGCCTGGTCGAAAATCTGGTCGTAATTCACTGGCGTTAGCCTGCCCGTGTGTCGCCGGTCCCGTCCGCCAGCTCGAGCGCGCGATACGCCCTCGGGCGCAACTTTGCCACCGCGATCTTTGCGAATCGTTCGCGATTAGAGCTGCTCGATATGATCCAAGCCGTAGTTTGCGAGCGCCCCTGCGAACGCACTCCCTCCATCCGGTTCGGCGGTGAATACGGCGATATCCGGTTCGCGTCGCGCCAAGGGTTGTCCCTCCACCAAGGTGGCGATGCGGCTTGCAATCCCTGCGGCGCCATCGACGAACCGAACGCCTTGTCCGAAGGCCTTGCCAAGTTCATCCCTTAGAAGCGGGAAGTGCGTGCAGGCGAGAACGACCGTGTCGATATTCCCGGCGTGCGGCTGTGTTCGCAAGCCCTGCACCGCCGCCTCGATCATACGCGGATCGACAGGCTCGCCGCGCAGCTTTGCCTCGGCCGCCTCGACCAAACCGGGCGCGGCGAAGCGCAGCAGATGCTTGCCCGCCGCGAACTCCGCCTCGAGATTGTCGACGTAGCGCTGGCGGATCGTCGCCGCGGTCCCAAGCAGACCAATCACGCCGGTTTTCGTCAGCGCAGCGGCCGGCTTGATCGCGGGGACGGTGCCGACGATCGGAATTTGCAGCACATCGCGCACCATCCCGAGCGCGATGGTGCTCGCCGTGTTGCAGGCGATGACGGCGAGGCGTGGGTGATAGCGCTCGCTCAATACGCCGAGCAGTCCGGCGACCCGTGCTGCGATCTCCGCCTCGGTCTTCTCGCCGTAAGGCAGGCCGGCGGTGTCGGCGGCGTAGACAACCGGCGCTTCGGGCAATGTCTTGCGCAGTTCGGCCAGCACGGTGAGCCCGCCGACGCCGGAATCGAACAGTAGGATGGGGGCGGATGGGTCCAACTTCGTTCAATCCTGTTGGCCCGCGCTTGTCGGCGGCCGGCTTTTGCTCTTTACCCCGCTAGAGGAAGGCGCGGGGGCAAGACAAGCTCGCGGCGCCAAGGGGTGCGCAGTGGATCAGAATTACCTTTTCGCGGCGATTGCCGGTTACCTCCTGGGTTCGGTCCCGTTCGGACTGTTGCTGACGCGGGCGTTTGGCGCGGGCGACGTGCGCCAGATCGGCTCGGGCAGCATCGGCGCGACGAACGTGCTCAGGACCGGGCGCAAAGGGCTCGCGGCGGCCACCGTGCTGCTCGACGCGGGCAAGGGCGTTGCGGCGGTCTTGCTGGCGCAATTCTTGTGGCCCGGCACCGAAGGCGTCGCGGCGGTGGCGGCGATCATCGGCCATTGCTTCCCGCTGTGGCTGCGCTTCAAGGGCGGCAAGGGGTTCGCGACCGCCGCCGGCGTGCTGCTAACGCTCGCCTGGCCGGTGTTCCTGATCTGCGCGGCAATCTGGGCGGCCATGATTGCGCTTACCCGCATTTCGTCGGTCTCGTCGCTCACCGCGACCCTAGCGGCGCCCGTCGTCGCGTGGCTGATGGGCCGGGGTGATGTGATCGTGACCTTCATCGCGGTCGCCGTGGTCGTGTTTTTCCAGCACCGGGCCAACATTGGCCGGCTGATGCGCGGCGAGGAGCCCCGGGTCGGCAGGCGATGACGCCACCCCGGTCGAACTTGGCGCAGGAAGAGGCCTTCGCGCGCATCCGGCTGCTGCGCTCGCCCAATATTGGGCCAGTATCGTACGACCACCTACTGCTCCGCTTCGGCACCGCGGAAAAGGCAATCGAAGCCTTGCCCGGCCTCGCTGCGCGTGGCGGCCGGCCGTATCGCGCTGCGCCGGCCGAAACGATTGCCGAGGAAATTTCGCAAGTACGTCGCGCGGGTGCGAAATACCTCTTCCACGATCAGGCGGGCTATCCGCCGCTGCTCGCCGAGATTTCCGGCGCTCCGCCGATCATCACCTATCGCGGTAATCTTGCGCTGGCGGCCCGGCCGTGCGTCGCGCTGGTCGGGGCGCGCAATGCCTCGGCAGCGGCGGTCAAGTTGGCGCGCGACTTCGGTGCCGCGTTGGCGGAGGCGGGCTTCACCGTCGTCTCCGGCCTTGCGCGTGGCATCGACGGCGCGGCGCATGAGGGTGCGCTGCCGGCGACCGCCGGCGTGATCGCGAGCGGCATCGACATCGCCTACCCGCCGCAGCACGCCGACCTGCAGGAGCGGGTCGCCAATGAGGGTCTGCTCATCGCCGAACAGCCGCCCGGCACCGAACCGCGCGGCAGCCACTTCCCCAGCCGCAACCGCATCATCGCCGGTCTTGCCGCGGGCACATTGGTGGTAGAGGCGGCACCGAAGTCCGGCTCGCTCATCACCGCGCGGCTGGCGGCCGAAGCCGGGCGCGAGGTCATGGCGATCCCCGGCAGCCCGCTCGACGGCCGCGCCACGGGCTGCAATCAGCTCATCCGCGATGGGGCCGTGCTGGTGCAAGGCCCGGAGGACGTGATCGAGCTCCTCAGCGCCTTCGATGGCACCCCGCGCTCGACCTTCCGCGAGGCGGCGCCCGCCTACGTGTTCGACAACGACGAATTGGCCGAAGCCGAACCCGCCGACATCGCCGCGCTGCTGGGCTCCGCGCCGGTCGCGGTGGACGAGTTGATCCGGCAGTCGGGCGAAGCCTCTGCTTCCGTCCAGCTCGCGCTGCTCGAGCTGGAGATCGCGGGCCGGCTGGTGCGCCACGCGGGCGGGCGGGTGAGCCTTGCCGCCTGAGGTTCGCTTCGCCGCGCGGGTCTATCGCTGGGCGGCGATCTACGGGATCGTCGTGCTGGCGCTCGCCTACTTCCAGCCGGTGCCGGACCCGTGGCACCTCACCCACCTCGGTTTCGTCGGCACCGCGCTAGTGTTTCAGGGCGTGTTCCTGGTCATCGCCCGCGACCCGCTGCGCTTCGAGCCGCTCATGCCGGTGACGCTGTTCGAGAAGCTCTGCTTCGGCATCCCCGCCGTCGCGTTCGCCGCGCGCGGGCAGGCCCCGGCGATGAGCGCGGTCTTCGGCGGCATCGACCTGCTGCTCGCGGTGCTGTTCGCAATCGCCTGGATTCGTCTTCGCCGCCTGATCGCTTGACGAACCGTATTTGGCCGCACCACCCTCGTGCGTACGTATACGCGTAGGGACACCGCTTCACTCACATGCAACTTGTCATCGTTGAATCGCCGGCCAAGGCGAAGACCATCGAGAAATACCTCGGCAAGGACTACAAGGTTCTCGCTTCCTACGGCCACGTCCGCGACCTGCCGCCCAAGGATGGCAGTGTGCGCCCGGACGAGGGCTTCGCGATGGACTGGGAGGTCTACCGCGACAAGCACGGCCGGGTGAAGGATATCGCCGACCTCGCCAAGAAGGCCGACCGCCTGATCCTCGCCACCGACCCCGACCGCGAGGGGGAGGCAATCAGCTGGCACGTGCGCGACCTGCTTGCCAAGAAGAAGGCGCTGCCCAAGGAGGTCGAGCGGGTCACCTTCAACGCGATCACCAAGGCGACGGTGACCGAGGCGATGCAGCGCCCGCGCGAGCTCGACCAGGACCTGATCGACGCCTACCTCGCCCGCCGCGCGCTCGACTACCTTTACGGGTTCACCCTGTCGCCGGTGCTGTGGCGCCGCCTGCCGGGCGCCAAGAGCGCGGGCCGCGTGCAGTCGGTCGCGCTGCGCCTGATCGTCGAGCGTGAGCGCGAGATCGAAGCCTTCGTCGCGCAGGAATACTGGAGCGTCGTCGCGCATCTGCAGCACGATGGCACCGCATTCGACGCGCGGCTCGCTACCTACGACGGCAAGAAGCTCGACCGGCTGAGCATCGGCGAGGAAGGCACCGCGCTCGCCGCGAAGAAGGCGGTCGAGGACGGGCGTTTCACGGTCGAGGAAGTCGAGACCAGGCCGCTCAAGCGCAACCCCGCGCCGCCGTTCACCACTTCGACCTTGCAGCAGGAAGCCGCGCGCAAGCTCGGCTACTCGGCCAGCCACACGATGCGGCTGGCGCAGACGCTCTACGAGCAGGGTGCGATCACCTACATGCGGACCGACGGCGTGCAGATGGACGGCAGCGCGATCAGCGCGGCGAGGAAGGCGATCAGCGACCGGTTCTCGGGTCATTACCTCCCCGAGAAGCCGCGCATCTACCAGACCAAGGCCAAGAACGCCCAGGAAGCGCACGAGGCGATCCGCCCGACCGACTTCACCCGCGACCGCGCAGGCGTGGGCGACGAGGCAAAGCTCTACGACCTTATCTTCAAGCGCGCCATGGCGAGCCAGATGGCGGCCGCGAGCCTCGAGCGCACCACGGTCACGCTGCGCGACGCGACCGGCCGGCACGAGCTGCGCGCCACCGGCCAGGTGGTGAAGTTCCCCGGCTTCCTCGCGGTGTACGAGGAAAGCTTCGACCAGAAGGGCGAGGATGACGACGAGGGCCTGCTCCCGTTGATGCGCAAGGGCGACAGTCCGGCCAAGACTGGCGTCGATGCCAACCAGCACTTCACCCAGCCACCGCCGCGCTTCTCCGAAGCGAGCCTGGTCAAGCGGCTCGAGGAGCTCGGCATTGGCCGGCCTTCGACTTATGCCTCGACCATCCAAACGCTGCGCGACCGCGAATACGTGCGGATGGAGAAGAACCGCTTCTTCGCCGAGGAGAGCGGGCGGCTGCTGACCGCATTCCTCGAGCGGTTCTTCGACCGCTATGTCGGCTACGACTTCACCGCCGGGATGGAGGAGGAACTCGACACCGTTTCCGACGGGCGCGAGGATTGGAAGACGCTGCTCGAAGCCTTCTGGCGCGACTTCAAGCCCAAGACCGACGAGGTGATGGAGCGCAAGCCGTCCGAGGTGACCGAGGCGCTCGACGAATACCTCGGTGATTACCTGTTCCCGCCGCGCGCCGACGGGCACGATCCGCGCGAATGCCAGGTGTGCGTGGCCGAAGGGCGCGAAGGCGGCCGGCTGGCGCTGCGCGGCGGCAAGTTCGGCGCGTTCATCGCCTGCTCGAACTACCCCGAGTGCAAATACACCCGCCGGTTCGCCCAGCCGGGCGGCGCGGGCGAGGGCCAGGGCGAGGACGGCGCGATGGGCAAGGACCCGGCGACCGGTCTGGAGGTCATGCGCAAGACCGGCCGTTTCGGGCCCTACGTCGAACTGGGCGAGGGCAAGGAGGCCAAGCGCGCGTCGATCCCCAAGGATCTGCCGGACTTCGATCTGGAATGGGCGCTGAAACTCCTGAGCCTGCCGCGCATTGTCGGCGCGCATCCGGAGACGGGGCTCGAGATCGAGGCAGCAATCGGCAAGTACGGCCCGTACCTCCGCCACGACGGCAAGTACGGCAAGCTGACCAACACCCGCGAGGTGTTCGAGGTCGGCATGAACCGCGCGGTCGATATCCTGGCGCAGGGCGCCAACCGCGGTGCCGGCCGCGCCAAGGCCGAGCCGATACAGACGTTCGGCGCGCATCCCACCAGCGGGGGTGAGATGAAAGTGATGGCCGGCCGCTTCGGCCCTTACGTTTCCGACGGCACCACCAACGCGACATTACCGCGCGACATGAAGCCGGAAGACCTCACCGAGGCGCAGGCTATCGAGCTGATCGACGCCCGCGCCGCCAAGGGGCCTGCGAAAAAGAAAGGCCGCAAGGCGCCGGCGAAGAAGAAGGTGGCACCGAAGAAGAAGGCAAAGGCAAGCTGATGGGCAAGGTAGTTTTCGAACGCCACAAGCAGCCGTGGAAGGCCGACGAAGCCGGCACGCTGCGCATGCTCGCGGGCAAGGGCAAAGGGCTCAAGGAAATCGCCAAGGCGATCAACCGCAGCGAGGAATCGACCAAGGACTTCGCCAAGAAGAACGGCATCGAGATCGCGAAAAAGCGGTGATGGGATTGCCCCTCCGTCAGCTTGCTGGCGCAAGCTGCCACCTCCCCATTTGCGCTTCGCGAACATAGGGAGGAACTCAATCAATCGATCCTCCCCGTTTTTGACGCAGTCACAAACGGGGAGGTGGCAGCCCGAAGGGCTGACGGAGGGGTAACTTGCCGCGCAAGAAACAGCCGAAGGATGTCACAAGGGCGCGCAAGCTTCCAAAGGAGCTTTCGTTTCCTGAAGTTCTGTTGTGGGTCGAATTGCGGGCGCAAAAGGACATGCGGTTCCGCCGACAGCATTCGCTCAAGGGCTACTTCCTCGATTTCTACTGCGCGAAGGCGAAGGTCTGCATCGAGGTGGACGGTCTTGCGCACGACATGGGCGATCGGCCGGAGCGGGATGCTGTTCGCGATGCAGGGCTCGCCGCCGAGGGTATCGAGGTGGTGCGGATTCCAGCGAGCGAGGTCTTAGTCGATCCGGGTGCGGTGGCCGAGATGCTCGTTCGGTATTGCCGGCGTTGATACCCCTCCGTCAGCGCTACGCGCTGCCACCTCCCCATTTGTGACTTCGTCCAAAATAGGGAGGATCGTTCCGGCAAGGTCCTCCCCATTTTGCGGAGCCAAATGGGGAGGTGGCAGCCGCTTCGGCGGCTGACGGAGGGGTATCAACGACCGAAATCCAGCCCGATCTCCTCGTAAATCTCGCGGTTCTCGGCCCAGTTTTCCTCCACCTTCACGTGCAGGAACAGATGCACCTTGCGGCCTAGCAGCTCGGTCAGTTCTTTCCGCGCCGCCTCGCCGATCTGCTTGATCCGGCTGCCGCCCTTGCCGAGCACGATCGCGCGCTGGTTGTCGCGGCCGACGACGATCTGTTGGTGGATTTCGACGCTACCGTCCTTGCGCTCGACGTACTGCTCGGGCCGCACGGCGCTGTCGTAGGGCAGTTCCTCATGGAGCTGGCGGTAGAGCTGCTCGCGGGTGATCTCGGCGGCCATCAGGCGCTCGCTGGCGTCGGACACCTGGTCCTCGGGGTAGATCCATTCGCCGGCGGGCATCAGCGCCGCAAGCGCCGCTTTCATCTCCGGCACGCCATCACCGGTCTGGGCTGAGACGAAGAAGATGTCCGCGAAATCGGCCTTGGCGCCGAACTCCTGCGCCAGCGCCAGCAGCGGTTCCTTTTTCGCCAGGTCGACCTTGTTGAGCACCAGGATCTTGCGCTCGGGCCGCACCGACAGCGACTCGATCAGCTGGTCGAGCTCATGCCGGCGCTGCTTCACGGGATCGACCACCAGCAGCACCGCGTCGGCGGCCTGGGTGCCTTCCCACGCCGCGCTGACCATCGCCCGGTCGAGCCGGCGCTTGGGGCTGAAGATGCCGGGCGTATCGACCAGCACCATTTGCGTATCGCCTTCGAGAGCAATGCCCATCAGCCGCGCGCGGGTGGTCTGCGCCTTGGCGCTGACGATCGCGACCTTCTGGCCGACCAGCGCGTTGACCAGCGTGGACTTGCCCGCGTTGGGCGCGCCGATCACCGCGACGAAGCCGCAACGCTGGGTGGAAGGGGCAGTCATCCGTATCGCTCCATGAAGGCCTTGGCCGCTTCGGTTTCGGCGGCCTGCTTGCTGCCCGCAGTGCCTTCGCTCTCGCCCACCCCGGCGACCTTGACCTGCACGGTAAAGCGCGCGCGATGGTCGGGGCCGGAACGGTCGAGCAGGGCGTATTCGGGCGGCTTGCGGCGATTGCCCGCGGCCCATTCCTGCAGCGCTGCCTTGGGATGCTTGGAGCGTCCCCGGCGCCCCTCGAGCGCGCTCTGCCACAGCAGGTGGACGAGCTCGCGGGTCGGTTCGAACCCGGCGTCGAGGAAGTTCGCGCCGAGCAGCGCCTCCATCACGTCGCCCAGCACGTTGTCGCTGTCGTGCGCGCCGTCGTCGCGCGCCTGCTTGCCGAGGCGGACGTGTGCCGGCACGCCGATGTCGCGGGCGATGCAGCTGCAGGTGTCGCGGCTGACCAGCGCGTTGAGGCGCTGGGCGAGCTGCCCCTCCGCCGCGTCCGAATTGGCGAACAGCCAGTGCGAGATCGACAGCCCGAGCACGCGGTCGCCGAGCCACTCGAGCCGCTCGTAGTTGTCCGCCTCGCCGGTGCTGCCGTGGGTGAGCGCCATGCGCCACATCGCCTCGGCGCGCACGGTGAAGCCGGTCGCGGCAAGCCAGGCGCGGGTGTCGTCGGGAAGCACGCTCATATCATGTGCCCGAAGCGCCGCCAGCGGGTGGCGCTGAACCAGGTCCA
>JAEWKG010000007.1 GCA_023386135.1 Pseudomonadota bacterium
GTGATCGAATACCGCGGCGCGGTGTTCGAGGAAATGAGCGTCGAGGGCCGACTCACGGTCTGCAACATGAGCATCGAAGGCGGCGCGCGCGCCGGCCTGATCGCGCCCGACGAGACGGTCTTCGCCTATCTCAAGGGCCGCCCGCTGGCACCCGAAGGCGAGGCGTGGGACCGCGCGACGCAGTGGTGGCGCTCACTCGCCACCGACCCGGGCGCCGCGTTCGACAAGTCGGTGACGATCGACGCCGCCGCCGTCCAGCCGACCGTCACCTGGGGCACCAGCCCGGAGGACGTCGCCCCCATTGGCGGCGCGGTGCCGCTGCCCGACAGCTTCGCCGATCCCTCGAAGCAGGAAGCGGCCCGCAAGAGCCTCGCCTACATGGGACTCGAGCCGGGCCAGAAACTGTCCGAAGTATCAATCGAGAACGTCTTCATCGGCAGCTGCACCAACAGCCGGATCGAGGACCTGCGCGCCGCCGCCGAGGTGCTGCGCGGGCGGCACAAGGCGGCGGGCGTCAAGTGGGCGATCGTCGTGCCGGGCTCCGGCCTGGTCAAGGCGCAGGCCGAGGCCGAGGGGCTCGACAAGGTGTTCATCGACGCCGGGCTCGAATGGCGCGAGCCGGGCTGCTCGGCGTGCCTCGCGATGAACCCCGACAAGGTTCCCGCGGGCGAGCGCTGCGCCTCGACCAGCAACCGCAATTTTGTGGGACGACAAGGCCCGGGCGCGCGGACGCATCTGGTTTCGCCGGCGATGGCCGCCGCCGCCGCGGTCACCGGCAAGCTGACCGACGTGCGCGAGCTCACCAGGTGAAGGGAGCTTGCGCCTGCGGGTCGGTGACCGTCGCCGTCGTGCGCAAGCCCGACTATATCAACTTCTGCAACTGCAGCCTGTGCCGCAAGATGGGCGGGGCGTGGGGCTACTATGGCGCGCACGAAGTAAGTGTGACGGGAGCGTTGGCCGACTTCCAGCGCCCCGATATCGATCCGGTCTGCCTCATCACCCAGTTCTGCCCCGGCTGCGGCGCGGTGGTGCGCTGGGTCCCCCTGCCCGAGCACGACGACGGCCGGGTCGGCGTCAACATGCGGCTGTTCGACCCCGCCGAGCTGGCCGGGATCGAAAGCCGCTTTCCCAACGGCATCGACTGGAACGACGTCGACGACCGCCCGCCGCCGCGCCATTCGCCGCTACCCTACGGCAGCGGCTTCGTGTTCTGACCCGCAAGTCCGCCTTCGCGCCCGTCTCCGCGCCCGACGCGCGCGTGCTCATCCTCGGCAGCCTGCCAGGCGAGGTCAGCCTCGCCGAGCAACGCTATTACGCGCATCCGCGGAACCTGTTCTGGCGCCTGCTCGGGCACGCCATCGGCACCGAACTGGCGGCGCTTGACTACGATGCGCGGCTCAAGGCCTTGCGCGCAGCGCGGATCGCGTTGTGGGACACCGTCGCCTCGGCCACCCGCAGCGGCAGCCTCGACGCGGCGATCCGCGATGCCGAGCATGCGCCGCTCGCCGATATTGTCGCCACCCTGCCGGACTTGCGCGCGGTGGCGTTCAACGGCCGCAAGAGTTCGGCAATCGGGCGGCCGCAGCTCGCCGAGAGCGGGCTGGCGCTGATCGACCTGCCTTCCTCCTCGCCCGCCTACGCGTCGATGCCGTACGCGGACAAAGAGCGGCTTTGGGCGCGCCTAGGCGATTTCTTGGGCTGACCCCTTGCGCGCGCACCGGCGGGTCAGCATGGTCGCGGCATGACCAAGATTTCGAACAAGGCCATTGCCGCGGGCGCCGCGATCGGCTCCGCCGCGGTGGCCGCCGCGCTGCTCTACGCCAGCAAGCGCAAGGAGAAGAAGGCGGCCGATCAGCTGCCGCCGATCCCCTCGGGCGAGCCGCCGGAAACCGACTGATGAGCGGGATGCGCGAGGTCGAAGGGCGGGCCATCCCGTTCGGTGCCAAGAACGTCGACACCGACGTCATCATCCCCGCGCACTGGCTCAAGACCGTGACCCGCGAAGGCCTCGGCAAAGGCGCGTTCGAGACCGTGCGCGCACAGCCGGGCAACGTGTTCGACGACCCGGAATTCGCCGGCGCGCCGATCCTCATCGCCGGGGACAACTTCGGCTGCGGATCGAGCCGCGAACACGCCGCCTGGGCGCTGCGCGACATGGCGGTGACCGCCGTGATCGCGCCCAGCTTCTCCGACATCTTCGCCGGCAACGCGTTCAAGAACGGCATCCTCGCGGTGGTCCTGCCGCAGGAACAGGTCGACCGGCTGCTGGAAGTCGCGCGCACCGATCCGATCACCGTCGACCTCGAGCACCAGGTCGTCACCACCCCCTTCCAGGATCGCTTCCACTTCGAGATCGATCCGTTCCGCAAGGCCTGCCTGATCGACGGGCTCGACGAGGTCGGCCTCACGCTCGCGCGGAGCGACGCGATCAGCAGTTACGAACAGAGGCAGGCGCGGGACATGCCGTGGCTTGTGCCAACAACGGAGAAAGCCGCTTGAAAGCCCTACGCACGCACGCCACCGGCGGCCCCGAGACGCTCACCCTTGACGAAATCGACGATCCCGTGGCCGGACCGGGCCAGATCGTGGTCGCGGTGAAGGCCTGCGCGATCAACTTTCCCGACGCGCTAATCATCCGCGATATGTATCAGTTCAAGCCCGAACGCCCCTTCGCGCCCGGCGGCGAGATCGCCGGCGTGGTCGAGTCGGTCGGCGACGGGGTGACCCAGTTCAAACCCGGCGACCGCGTGTTCGGCGGGATCGGCAACGGCGGCCTGGTCGAGAAGATCGCGGTCGATGCCAAGCGGATGTTCCCGGTCCCTGAAGGCGTGCCGCTTGAGAAGGCCGCGTCGCTGATGATGACCTACGGCACCACCATCCACGGCCTCAAGGACCGCGGCCACATCAAGCCGGGCGACGTCATGCTGGTGCTCGGCGCCGCGGGCGGCGTCGGCCTGTCGGCGGTCGAACTGGGCAAGGCGTTCGGCGCCAAGGTGATCGCCGCCGTCTCCAGCGAGGAGAAGGGCGAGGTCGCCCGCCGCGCGGGTGCGGACGACGTGGTCGTTTATCCCAAGGACGCGATGGACAAGGACGCTTCGAAGGAACTCGCGGGCAGGTTCAAGGCCGCCTGCGGGCCCGAGGGCGCGAACATCGTCTACGACATCGTCGGCGGCCAGTATTCGGAGCCGGCGCTGCGCGCGATCGCGTGGGAAGGCCGTTTCCTGGTGGTCGGCTTCCCGGCGGGCATCGCGAAGATGCCGCTCAACCTGACGCTGCTCAAGAGCTGCGACATCTGCGGCGTGTTCTGGGGCGCGTTCACCGCGCGCGAGCCGGAGAAGTTCCGCGCCCAGGCGGCCGAGCTGTTCGACCTGCTCAAGGCGGGCAAGATCGACCCGCTGATCTCGGAGACTTTCCCGCTCGAGCGCGGCGGCGAGGCGATCGCGAAGCTCGAAAATCGCGAGGCGGTCGGTAAGCTCGTGGTGACCATGGAGTAACAGGCATGCAGCTTCGTTCGGTTGTCCTGGCCCTGTCCGCCGCCGCGGCCTTGGGCGCATGTGCGGTCAACATTCAGGACCACGCGCCGCCCGCGCCGTCATTCGATGCGCAGGGCCTGGTCGATGCCCGGCAAGG
Organism: Pseudomonadota bacterium; assembly: GCA_023386135.1. Taxonomy (GTDB): domain Bacteria; phylum Pseudomonadota; class Alphaproteobacteria; order Sphingomonadales; family Sphingomonadaceae; genus Tsuneonella. Next base: position 3,631 of record JAEWKG010000007.1, read on the forward strand.
CGGAATGGCGATGTCGGTGGGCGCGCTCGGCGCGGTATCGGCCGGCTACGACAAGAAGGCGGCGGCGAAGTCCTATCGCCTGCCCGCCGAGGGTCTCGCGAACTTCGCCAAGTCGCTCCCCACGCTGTTCGACGCGCGCACCGCGGGCATCGCGGGCACCGGCGCCAGCGCGGCGATCTGGAGCGACGGCGCGGGCTTCGCCGCGCGCACCGCGGTGTATCGCGACGCCACTGGCGCCCTCCTCGCGGCGATCGACGCGGGCGACGACGCGGGGATCGCGGCGGCCCTTGCCAGCACCAAGGCTGCGTGCAAAGCGTGCCACGACACCTACCGCACACAGTAAGCAGGCAGATTTTCGATGACCCAGTTTGACGATCGCGAGCGCGGCGAAGAGCGCAAGTTCGCGATGGACGAGGAAACCGCGTTCCGCGTCGCAGCGCGCCGCAACCGCCTGCTCGGCCAGTGGGCGGCGCAGAAGATGGGCCTGACGCCTGAGGAAACCGACGCTTACGCCAAGGCGGTGGTCCAGGCCGACTTCGAGGAAGCGGGCGACGAGGATGTCATCCGCAAGGTGCTGGGCGATCTGACTCAGGCCGGCTGCGAGGTGGATGAGGCCGAAGTGCGCACCGCGCTCGAGGACAAGTCGGTCGAGGCCCGTCGCCAGCTGATGAGCGAAGGCTGATCCGCCGATGGCGATGGCCGCCGCCGATATCGAGGCGCTGATCCGCGCCGCGCTGCCCGATGCGAGCGTAGAAATCCGCGACCTCGCCGGCGACGGCGATCACTACGCTGCGCACGTGATTTCGACCGCGTTCGCCGGCAAGACCCGCGTGGCGCAGCACAAGCTGGTGTACGAAGCGCTCGGCGGGCGCATGGGCGGGGAGCTCCACGCCTTGCAACTGACCACCGCCGCACCCAACTGACTCAGCGTACAATTCAAGCCAAAGGGTTCGGCCAATGTCCGACGTCAACCAGCGCATCAGCGACATCGTTCAGAGCAACGACGTCGTCCTGTTCATGAAGGGCACCCCGCTCTTTCCGCAGTGCGGGTTCTCCAGCCGCGCGGTGGCGATCCTCGACCACTGCGGCGCGCAATACGAGAGCGTCGATGTGCTGCAGGATATGGAGATCCGGCAGGGCATCAAGGGCTTCAGCGACTGGCCCACCATCCCGCAGCTTTATGTCGGCGGCGAGTTCGTCGGCGGCAGCGACATCATGATGGAGATGTACGAGGCGGGCGAGCTGCAGCAGCTGATCGCGGAGCGCGCTCAAGCCAGCTAACTCGGCACGTCCTCGTGGCAAGAGAAGTGCCCGGCGGCGGGGGGGGGCGGGCCGGGGTTGTGTTGGGGGGGGGGGGGGTGTTGGGG
>JAEWKG010000030.1 GCA_023386135.1 Pseudomonadota bacterium
ACGTGGGAGAACATCATCACCGCCTGCGCGCCGTGCAACATGAAGAAGGGCGGCCGCACCCCCGCCCAGGCGCATATGCACCCCTACGTCTCGCCGATCCGGCCGACGAGCTGGCAGCTCCACCAGCACGGCAAGGCCTTCCCGCCGAACTACCTGCACGAGACATGGCGCGACTGGCTCTACAGGGACATCGAGCTCGAGGCCTGAGTTGGACTTGTCACGATGATCGGGGGTGTTTTTGAAACTCCTCCGGGCGATTTTATCCCGCCTGCCCAATGGTTTGCCGCCAATTCGGCGGTCGGACTTGTCACCTTTGCGAGTCGCGGGGCGGTGGGGCGAGGCCGGTTCATGCACGAACTGTGTCACACCCGCGGTGCTGTAGGAAAATGGGAAAGCGCCCCGAGGGTAGGGTGCATTGAGGCACCGACGAAATGCACCATCGACGATGCGGCGCCAACGGCCCGAAGCGATGCATTTCGCCGCAGGCTCGCTGCACCTTACGGTGGCTATGGCTAGCGCATCAAACCGCGCTATCAAGGGGGCGCATGGACGATCCTGATACTTTTATTGACCACTACGAGGTCCTTCACGTCACGCGGGGATGCGACGCGTCGGCGCTGGAAGCGGCGTATCGTTTCTACGCCAAGATGTATCATCCCGATCATGCCGAAACGTCCGACGTCGAGAAATTCAACGAGGTCATCACCGCGTATCGCACGCTCCGCGATCCGGAACTCCGCGCGCAATACGACCTGTTGCATGCGGCGCGAAGGCCGGGCGCCAATACAACCCACGAGCATCATGGCTCGCACGGACTCGATCATGACACGACGCTCAGCGACGGTGAATTGCATGAGAGAGTGCTAACTCACCTATACAAGCGCCGGCGCGAGAACGCGTCGGATGCGGGCGTCGGATCATACATGCTCCAGGAATTCATGGCCTGCTCGAATGACCATTTCGAATTTCACATGTGGTATTTGCGCGAGAAAGGCTTGGTCGACGTGACCGAGCAGGGCACTTACGCCATCACCGTCGAGGGGATCGACCACGTGATCTCGCTCAGCCGCCAGACGGCCGAAAAGCTCTTGCTCGAGAGATCCCGGCGAATGCCGTCCTGACGGCCGCGCAGACCTAGATCGCCGTCCGCACGCTCAGCAGCTCCGGAAAGAACACCTGCTTCAATACGCCTTCGAGGTACGGCACGCCGGCCGTGCCGCCCGTACCACGCTTGAAGCCGATGATCCGCTCGACCGTCTTCAGGTGGCCGAAGCGCCAGCGCTGGAAGTGATATTCGAGGTCGACCAGCTTTTCGGCGAGCTCGTAGAGATCCCAATAATCCTCGGGCTCGCGGTAAATCGCGGCCCAGGCGGTTTCGACCTCGGGCGAGGGTGACCAGCCGCCACGGTGATCGCGTTCGAGCACCGCGTCGGGGATGCGGAAGCCGCGGCGGGCGAGGAGATGGATGGCCTCGTCGTAGAGGCTCGGGCGGTCGAGTTCGGCGCGCAAGGCAGCCGCCACCTCGGGCGTCGCCTCGTGCATCGTCACCATGTCGGGATTGCGGCCGCCCAGGAGGAACTCCATGAGGCGGTACTGCGCGCTCTGAAAGCCGCTGGAGCTGGCAAGGTGCGGACGGACTTCGGAGTAGTCCGCCGGGGTCATCGTGCTCAGCACGTCCCACGAGCTGATCAGCTGGTTCTGCGCGCGAGCGACGCGGGCGAGCATCTTGAACGCCGGGCGCAGGTCGTCGGCGGCGATCTCGGCGCGCGCGGCGTTGAGCTCGTGCAGGCACAGCTTGAGCCACAGTTCGCTCGCCTGATGGACGATGATGAACAGCAGCTCGTCGTGCGCGCTGCTCGCCGGGTGCTGCGCCGACAGGATGCGGTCGAGATCGAGGTAGCTCGAATAGGTAACGTCGCGGGGCATGCGCGTACCTCTAGGACATGTTGCCCAAATTCTAAACCACGGCCGCTCACCCTGAGCCTGTCGAAGGGTGCCGCGCGGCGGTCCAGCGTGGCGCAGTGTCCTTCGACAGGCTCAGGACGAGCGGACCTGGGTGCGTCTTGACCTCTTACCCCTCGATCGTGCGGGTCGCCGGGTGGTGCTTGTCGAGGTGCGCCTTGACGATCTTGAGGTTGCGGCTGTTCGAGCGGAACAGGAAGTCTGCCGCATCGCCGACCACCGGAATGGCGCCCACCGCGGTGTCGAGCGCGACGTTGCCGGTCATCCGCCACAGCTTCCACTTCGGCAGGCCGAGGTTCTTCGCCTCCCACACCAGCCACATGCCCATTGCGGCGGTGACGAAGTCGCCCACCACCGGGACCAGCCCGACGATCGCATCGAGCCCGATCCTGTAGTTGACGCCGGGCACGGTGAAGCTGTTCTCGAGCAGTTTCTCCATTCCTTCGATGCGGCGGCGGATCGAGGCGGCATCGGCACCCAGCGGCAGGTCGAGGCCCATCGGCCGGGGACGTTGGCTGGCGCGGTCGGTTTCGGTCATCGGCGTACCCTTTCGCCTATGATGTGGGTCCGAGCGCGAGCGGCAACAAGGGATGGACGCCCCAGCGGTTCTCGGCGAATCCGTCGATGTCGCTGCGCACCAGCGACCAGCGCACCGGCGCTCCCAGCGGAATGAACCCGCCGAGCGCGCTCAGCCGCTCCTCCGCCTCCGCCAGCATGGTGCCGCGCGCGACCGGGTCGGGCTCGCGCGCGGCCTGCTGGACCAGCGCGTCGGCCTCGGGCGAGCACAGCGTGCGGCGCACCACGCAGGCGAACTGGTTGAGGTACCACGGGCGGCCGCCGATCCGCGCCAGCTTGTCGACGAATTCCAGGTCCGCGGGTTTCCCCTCCGCCACCCGCACCGCGCGCACACCGATCGCGGCCCAGTCGGCGGCGAGCTGGTCGAACAGCAGTTGCGAGCCTGGCCCCGGCGGCAGGCTGACGCGCACCTGTGCCTTGTCCGGGCCGCCGAACCCCGCGATGCGGCGGCGCGCCTCGCCGCGGCGCTGCTCGATGGTGAGGTTCGCCCACCGCTCGGGAGCGTTGCCGGCGACCGCCGAGGGGACCAGCCGCGTGCTCGGCAGCCAGCCGGCGACGTTGAAGGAAGCGAGCAGCGTTTCGCGTTCGAGCGCCATCGACAGCGCCTCGCGCCGTCCGGCGTCCGCGAGCAGCCCGTCGGTGCTCACCACCCGCAGCCCCATGATCCCCTGCGCGCCGTCGAGGCGAACCGTGCCGCGCGACAGCGGGCCGGTATCGGCCAGCGGCAGGTTCGCCAGCTGGCCGCCCAGCACCACCTCGACCTCCCCGTCGCGAAAGGCCGCGACCGCGCGCTCGGCGGCAAGCGAATGCACCGCCAGCACGCGGGTGCCCTGGCGCCAGTCCTCGCGTGTGGGCTGGCCGCGCGCCTCGGGCGGCAGGAGCGTGAGCTCGGCGGCATTAGCCTTCCTCGTCAGCGCCATCGGGCCGCCGCCCGCACCCTTGTGCAGCACGCCGAGCTCGGGCTGGGCGAGCAGTTGCAGGAAGTCGGGCATCGGGCTCGACAGCCGGATCTCGATCACCCGTCCGGTCATCGCGCGGATTTCGGACACCGGGGCGAAATCGAGGCCGAGGGTGGTTCCCGACAGGTCGCGGATCGTCCGTCGCAGCGCGTCGCGCACCTCGTCCGCATCGATCGGGCGGCCGTCGGACCAGTTCGAATTGCGCAGGCGGAAGATGTAGCTGAGACCGTCTTCGGTGACGATCCAGCGTTCGGCCAATGCGGGCACCACCTCGCCGTCGGCATCAAGCGCAACCAGCCCCTCGGCGGTCGCGGCGCGCACCTGTTGCGCGGGCGGGGACAGCCGCAGCCCGCGATCGAACAGCGAGCCCGGCGCGCCGATGAAGGCGACCTGCAGCGGCTCGCCATCGTCCTTCGATCCGCAAGCGCCCAGCAGCGCGACGACCGCGAGCATGGAAAGGAGACGGGAGGCGCGAAGCATCCCCGCCTCGCTAGCAGGTCTGGATTGGCGCGTCAGCGCCGTTGGGCCGCAAACGCGACCGCGGTCACACCTTGCGCAGGCGGCCCGGTTCGGCTGCCATGCCAGCGGGCAGGATCGACGCAGGCCGGACGTAGCGAGGCGTCGCGAGATCACTGTTGCCGACCGCGGGGCGCGGCGCCTTGGGATCGATCTCGCGCGCGAACGCGACGCCGAAGCGATTGTCCTGGACCCAGGCCACGCTGCCTTCGACCGCGGAAACATTGCGCAGTCCCACCGTCACGCGCGCACCGCGGGTCACCGCCATGTCGCCTTCGGCCATCATGCCGCCGGCCGACAGGTTCCGCACTTTCACCCGGTGCCCGGTCGAGTCGCCTTCAAGGCGCACGTCGGCCATGAGGAACAGGCTGTCCCGGTTGATATGACGCGTATCGACGCCGGACATCGCTTGCAGCCAATCCTTTCGCAGACCCCGAGCGGCGCGCCTGTCAGCAGAGCGCCTTGGAGGAGAAGGATAGCCTCAAACCGGCTAACGAAGTTTAAATGCGGGAGGGCCGCCGTCAGTCGTCGCGCGAGATTTTTTCGCGCCGCTCGTGTGCTTCCTGCGCTTCGACCGTCATGGTGGCGACGGGGCGCGCGATCAGACGCTTCAAGCCGATGGGGTCGCCGGTCACTTCGCAGTAGCCGTATTCGCCCGCGTCGATCCGGCGCAGCGCGGCATCGATCTTGCTGATGAGCTTGCGCTGCCGGTCGCGGGTGCGGAGCTCGATACCCCAGTCGGTCTCGCTCGAGGCGCGGTCATTGAGGTCGGGCTCGCGCATCGGGCCGTCCTGCAGCGACTGCAGCGTGGCGTTGGCGGCGGACAGGATCGAGCGTTTCCATTCCAGCAGCAGCAGGCGAAAATAGTCCTGTTGGGCCGGCCCCATGTATTCCTCGCCCTCGGACGGGGCATAGTCCGGGGCAAGCGCGCGTCGCGCCTTTTCCAGTACGTCGATGTCGGATGCCGCGCTGGCCATCGATGTCCTCTCTCCTCGCGTCCGGGCCTGCGCGGTGCCTCGGCCGATCGGCCTGGCGATCGCGACCCTTGCGACGCTGGCGCGCCTATAGGGACGGGCCCCGACAGGCACAAGCACGCTTTGGAAGGTCCGCCGCCTAGCGGGCGCAATCTTAAGCCGGGCCGAACGCCCTTAACTTTCTCGCCGCGGCATTAACCACTTGTTGACCATACCTGCGCGATTTCTCGCTTCGACGGCGACGCGAGGGGGCGAAAGCCGGCAGGGGGAAGTCAAATGGAACTGATCAGGATCGAAGGCCGCAGCGCGGCGGCGACCCAGGCACCGGCCGATGCGCTGATCGCGCAATGTCTGGCGGCTGCCGCCGGTGGCGACATCTCGGCGTTCTACGACCTCGGAGTCGCGTTCTCGACCGGCAGCCACGGGGTCGGATGCGATCTCATCGAGGCGCACAAGTGGTTCAATCTCGCCGCCGCCAAGGGACACGAGGAAGCGAGCTGGTGCCGGGCCGACATCTCGGAAGAGATGACCGCCCGCGAAATCGCCGAAGCCCAGCGCCGGGCCCGCCAGTGGCTGCTCGCCGGGGAGCGCCGCGCGGCCTAACCGGATTTCCGAAACGGGGTCTGTTCGGAAAGCCATTCGGCATCGACCGCGACGCCCTGGCGCTCGCGCTCGAGGAAATCGGCCACCGCCTTGCGAAAACCTGGATCGGCGATCCAGTGCGCCGAGGTGGTCTGTACCGGTTCATAGCCGCGGGCGATCTTGTGCTGGCCCTGTGCGCCGGCCTCGACCCGCGCGAGGCCGAGCTCGATCGCCGCGTCGATCGCCTGGTAGTAGCATAGCTCGAAATGAAGGAAGCGCCGGTCCTCGGTGCAACCCCAGTAACGGCCGTAGAGCGCGTCCCGGCCGATGAAGTTGAGCGCGCCGGCTATCGGCCGTGTCCCATCGTACGCCAGTACCAGCAGAATCTCGTCCGCCATCCGCTCGCAGAGAAAATCGAACGCGGCGCGAGTCAGGTACGGGCTGCCCCACTTCCGCGCCCCGGTGTCCTGGTAGAAAGCCCAGAACGCGTCCCAGTGCTCGGGCTTCAGGTCCGCGCCGGTAAGGCGGCGGATAGTCACCCCCTCCTGCGCCGCTTCGCGCTCCTTGCGAATCGCCTTGCGCTTGCGGCTGGCGAGCGCGCCGAGGAAATCGTCGAAGCTCGCATAGCCGCGATTGGCCCAGTGGAACTGGATGTCGCGGCGGAGCAACCAGCCGGCGTCCTCGAACAGCGGCACTTGCGCCGGTTCGACGAAGGTCGCGTGGGCCGAGGACAGCCGGTTCGCGGCGACGAACTTCTCCGCAAACCCGAGCAACGGCCCGGCGAGCGCGGGGTCGCGGGTCAGCACGCGCGGGCCGGTCGCCGGGGTGAACGGCGCGGCGATCTGCAGCTTGGGGTAATAGCGGCCGCCGGCGCGCTCCCACGCGTCGGCCCACGAGTGGTCGAACACGTATTCGCCCTGGCTGTGCCCCTTGAGATAGGCGGGGAGCGCCGCGACCAGGCGATCGCCGTCTTCGATCACCAAAGGTGCGGGCAGCCAGCCGGTCCCCTCGCCCACGCTGCCCGAATCCTCGAGGGCAGAGAGGAAAGCGTGGCTGACGAACGGATTGCCCTTGTTCGACAATCCGTCCCACTGCGCGGCATCCAGCTCGCCGACCGAGCCCGCCATCCGCGCGACGAGGTCGCTCACGCCAGCCCCGCCCCTTCGGCGATCGGCGCATCGGCAAATTGCGCTGCCCGCGCGCGCAATTCCGGGGAGTTCACGGTCCACGTCAGTAGCGGCATGCCGCGGTCGCGCATGGCGGCGGCGAAGCGGCTGGGCAGGTCGCGCACGTCGTGGGCGATGAACTCGGCTCGCGCGAACTGCCGTGCGAGAATACCGCGCGATACCGCGAAAGCGCCCGGATTGCCGTCTTCGGTGACCACGAGACCGCGGATGATCCGACGGTCGTTGCGCGCGAACCACCGCACCGCCTGCGGATCGAAACTCATCACCGCCGCCTTGCCGCCGTAACCTTCAAGAGCGCGCGCCACTGCGCGGCACAGGCGATCGACCGGAATGCCGTGCCCTGACTTGATCTCGATCAGCAACGGCACCCGGCCCGCAATCGCCGCGAGAAGATTCGGCAGCAGCCAGATCGGTTCGCCGCCGTTCAGGGGGATCTCCGCGAGCATCGGTGTCGTGCGGCCGCGAACTGCCCCGGTCTTGCCGGTCAGGCGGTCGAGGACAAAGTCGTGGATCACCGCCGCTTGGTCGTCCGCCGTCAACTGGACGTCGCACTCGATGCCGTATCCGGCGTCGATGGCCGCGCGAAAGGCGCTGGGCGAATTTTCCAGCCGCCCATTCCCATGCCAGCCGCGATGCGCGTAGGTGACGCCGCGCAGCCAGCCGGCGCGGGTCCGATCAATCGCGGATGGCAACAATCGCGTCGACCTCGACCGCCGCGCCCAGTGGCAGCACCGGCACCCCGACCGCGCTGCGCGCGTGCTTGCCGGCGTCCCCGAACACTTCGGCCATCAGCTCGCTCGCGCCGTTGGCGATGCGCGGCTGGTCCTGGAATTCGCCGGTCGAATTGACGAACGCGCCCAGCTTGATGACCTGCTCGACCCGGTCGAGCGAGCCTAGCGCGGCCTTGAGCTGGGCCAGGATCATCAACCCGCACGCGCGTGCCGCGGCGACGCCGTCGTCGAGCGGAACGCTCTCGCCGAGCCGGCCCTTGACCAGCTCGCCGTTTACGAACGGCAGCTGGCCCGACACGTAGGCGCGGCGGCCGTCGATCACCACCGGGACATAAGCCGCGACCGGCGCGGCGGCTTGCGGCAGGGTGATCCCGAGTTCGCTCAGGCGCTCGTCGATGCTCATGCGGTCTCCGTTTCCTTCTTAAGTTCGGTCAAAAGCCAGGGCAGCGCCTCGGCCCACGTATCGATGCGGGCGTGGGCATGACCCGCCTGATGCGCGCATGCGATGCGCTCCGCCAGCGTCGGCTCGCCGCACAGGTGCAGGCGGCGCGCCTCGGGCACGTGCTCGGCGACCGAGGCGTGGTGCTGCGCGAGGTCGTCGATGAACACCGCGCGGCTCGGCTGGTATTCGTCGATGATCGCCTTCAGCGCCGGACCCTTGGGCCCCTGGTTGGTGAACACCCGCGCGTGGATGCCGTGGTTGGCAAGCTGCTCGGCGCGCATGTCGCGGTGGCGGTCGGTCAGGTTGGTCAAGATCACCACGTCGGCATGCTCGGCGAGGGCGTTGATCCCCTCGACCGCGCCGGGAATCGGGCCCTGCCGGTGCATCTCGCTGTCGAAGAAGGCGCGCAGGAAGCCCCAGATCTCCGCCGGTTCGACCACTTCGCCGCTCGCCTTCCAGCGCATCGCCTGGCTGAAGTCGTTGCCGACCATCTCGAAGGTCACCCCCTGCCCTTCTTCCAGCCACGCCTTGAACGGCGCGACCATGTAGAGCAGCACCTCGTCGCAATCGGAGATGATCAGCGGGCGGCTCATCGGGCAAGTTCCTCGCGTGCCTTCACCAGCCGCTCGGGCGCGACGTTTAGCGCATCGGCCGCCAGCACCAAGTCCGGCTCGTGCCCAGCGAGGTATTCGAGCACCGCGGCAAGCACCTGCCGGTCGGTCAGCCGCTCACGCAGGATCTCGGGCGTCAGCCCGGTCAGCGCGAGCAACCTGTCGGCGCGCTCCTGATCCGACAGCACCCAGCCGAGGGCCGACAGCGCGAGGGTGTCGGCATCACCCGGATGGTGCACGCCAATTTGGGACGGCGGGGTTAGCTCGGGAGTAATTGTCAGCGTCCTCGATGGGTCGTAAGCCGCACCCAGCCTAAGGGCGGGAAGCGGTGGAGTTGAGCCGTCAGTGGCAAAGAGAATTCTCGTTGTCGAGGACAACGACCTCAACCGCAAACTGTTCTGCGACGTGCTGCGCGCCAGCGGCTTCGAAGTCGAGCCGGTGGCTGACGGCGAACTGGTCCTCAACGCCGCGCGCGCCTTCGCCCCCGATCTCGTGATCATGGACATCCAGCTACCCAACGTGTCGGGCGTCGATCTCATCACCGCGATGCGCCGGGACGCGAGCCTTTCGGGCACCCCGGTGCTGGCCGTGACCGCCTACGCCGGCAAGGGCGACGAAGACCGCATCCGCGACGCAGGCGCGACGGGGTATTTGTCGAAACCAGTATCGATCGGGCCGTTCATGGCCGCGGTGCGAGGGCTGGTGCCGGCTTGAGCTCAGTCGGCGGCAGGGAACTCGCATCGCCGCGTGTTGAAATCCCGATGCCGATCAGTCTGGCTCGTCACCTCGTGGCCCTCACAGCGCCCGGAATGTTACCTTCAGCCCATCCCTCGGCTTGGGGATCGGCCACGGCTGCCACTCCGGCTCGTAGCCCTCAGCGATCTCGATCCGGTAGCGCTGGAGCAGCTGCGCCATCAGTATCTTCACCTGCATGTAGGCGAAGTGCAGGCCCAGGCACATGTGCGCGCCGCCGCCGAACGGGATCCACGCGTACTTGTGCCGCGCCTTCACCTTGTCGGGGGTGAAGCGCATCGGGTCGAAGGTCTCGGGGCTGTCCCAGTATTCCTCCATGTGATGGGTCAGGTGCGCGTTGAAGCCGCACTGGGTGCCGGCCGGAATGCGCAGGCCGTTGAATTCGAAGCTCCGCAGCGCGCGGCGGGGGATCGAGGGGACCGGCGCGATCAGGCGGAGCGATTCCTTGAACGCCATCTCCATCAGCTCGAACTTGCCGAGGTCGTCATAGGTCGCCCCGCGCGGTCGGCCTTGCGCATCCGGCCCGCCGGTGACCGCGAACACCTCCTGCCGCACCTTTTCCTGCCACTCGGGGTGCTTGGCGAGCAGCCACACGAGGCTGGTCGCGCTCGAGGTGATCGTGTCGTGCGCGGCCATCATCAGGAAGTTCATGTGGTCGACCACCTCGTCGACCGGCAGCAGGCTGCCGTCCTCGCGGGTAGCGGTGGCGAACTGGCTGAACATGTCCTGTCCGATGCCCTCCCCCGCGCGCCGCTTGAGCGTTAGCTGAGTGAAGTACTCGACCAGGAATTCGCGCCCCTTCACGCCCTTGCGCATCTGGGTGAACGGCAGCGGCTTCCTGACCGGTGTGATCGAAGCCTGCACCATGTCGACGAAGGCCTGGTTGATCCGTCGCGATTCCGGACCCCACGGCACGCCGATGAAGCTGTCGGCGGCGAGCTCCAGGGTAAGTTGCTTGATCGCCGGGTAGAACAGCATCTCGCCCGACCAATTGGCCACTTCCGCAGAGATGCCGCGATCGAGCGCACTGGCGTAGTGGCGCATCGGTTCGGGCTTGAACGCGATCGACAGCGCGCGCCGGTCCATCCGATGATGATCGAAATCGAGCAGCATCAGACCGCGTGGGAACAGCTGATGGAGCGTCGGGCCCCAGCCCTGTTCGGAGCTGAAGTTCTTATCGCGGTCGAACAGCAGCAGCTCGTTCGCCTCGGCCCCGATCAGCGAGACGTGCCAGTGGCCGAGGTTCTTGTTCTTGTAGACCCGGCCATACGTGCGGAACATGCGCCAGGCGAAGCCGTGCGGGTCCTTCAGCATGTTGAACAGGTTGCCGATCACCGGCGGCCCCGCCTCGCCCGGAATGTGCGCCAGTTGTTCGGCGGTCACGCGGCCTTCGGACCAGTGGCCGGGCGAAGTTTCCTCGCTCACGTGCGGGGTTGCGAGAGGCTGGGCAAGCGTGGCCATGACGGGCTCCGGTTAACTGACAGCAGTGTAAGTGCGTCAGACCCAGCCCGCAAGCTCGCGCCGCACCAGCGCCTCGAGCATCGCCATCCCCGGCTCGGAGGTGTTGAGGCAGGCCAGAGTGGCGAACTGCTCGCCGCCGGCAGCGAGGAAGGTATCGCGCCCGCGGATCGCCAGTTCCTCGAGCGTCTCGAGGCAATCAGCCGAAAATCCCGGCGCAGCGATAGCGAGGCGACGGGTGCCCGCCGCCACCTCTTGCGCCAGTACGGCGTCGGTCGCCGGTTCCAGCCACTTCGCCCGGCCGAAGCGCGACTGAAAGGTGGTCGCGATCCGCAGGCCCGGCCGGCCCAACTTGTCCTCCAGCAGCCGCGCCGTCTTGCGGCAGTGGCAGTGGTAGGGGTCGCCCAGCTCCAGCGTGCGCTGCGGCATGCCGTGGAAGCTCAGCAACAGAACCTCGGGCTCGAAGGCAAGCCCGTCCATTTGTGCGCCGAGATCGGCGGCCAAAGCGTCGATATACAACGCATCGTCGTAGTACGGCGGCAGCGTCCGCAGCGCGGGTTGCCAACGCATTGTCCGCAGTTTGTCGGCAGCTTTGTCCACAACCGTCGCGGTCGTCGCGGCGCTGTATTGCGGGTAGAGCGGCGCCAGCAGGATGCGGTCGCAACCCGCGTCCATCAGCGCCTGCAGCGCCGCGCCAATCTCCGGCCGGCCGTAGCGCATCGCGTGGCTGACGATGACCGCATCGCCGAGCCGCTCCTGCAGCTTTGCCGCCTGATTGGCGGTGATCGCGGCGAGCGGTGAGCCCGCCTCGGTCCACACCTGGCTGTAGGCGTGGGCGCTTTTTTTGGGCCGCGTGGTCAGCACCGCGCCGCGCAGGATCGGCTGCCATACGAGCGGCGGGACCTCGACCACCCGGCGATCCGAAAGAAATTCCGCCAGATAGCGCCGCACCGAGCGCGAGTCGGGCGCGTCGGGCGTGCCGAGATTGACCAGCAGCACGCCGACGCGACCGTGCTTGACGGGCGGGTGATCGGCGGGGCGGATCACAAGCCCTCCGACAGCAAAGGCAGCCGGCGGAAGCGCAGCCCGGTTGCCGAGTGCAGGGCGTTGGCGATGGCGGGCGCGGCGACCGCGACGCCGATCTCGCCCGGATCGGCCGGCGCACCGTCGCCCGGAACGATCTCGACCGCGATCTGCGGACAATCGGCGAGCCGCGGCAATGCCAGCCCAAGGCCGCTGTCGGCCGGAAGCCCGG
>JAEWKG010000067.1 GCA_023386135.1 Pseudomonadota bacterium
CTCTTAACCCGGCACATGCTCGGGCATGGCGAGAAGCGCGGCGCGGGCGATTTCGAACTTCTTCTGTCCGTTCGGCTCGGCGACCAGATGCGCCTTGGTCCGCGGAAAGGCGCTTCGCCCCTTGTCCTCGTCAAGCGTGTCGCCGCAACACAAGGCGGCGATCCGCTCCGGCGTCAGGCCGGGCTTCTTGCGCATCACGCCCCATAGAGAGCCGGTTTCCTGGCAGGCGATCGCGGTGAGCATGTCGACGTCGAACGGGGTTCCTTGAACCGCCTGTTCGATCTCGTCTCCGAAATTGGTCTTGAACCAGAGAATATCCGCCTTGGTCGCCATTGCCCCCTCCTGCAACAGCCCCTTTACTTGCTTCATACATGAAATGGGGTCGGCGGCCAAAGCGCATGGCGCGTGGGCGGGGCGGCTGGCGGTTGGCGTCGCTCTTCCCTAAATCGCCCGCGTGACCCAGAAGCCCGACGCCCCCGACCGGTTCAACGAGGAACGCGCGACCTATACCGTGCGCGGATCGGACGCGCCCGACATCGAAGTGGGCGTGAAGGCGATCCGCGACGTCGTTCGCACCCTGCCGGTGCGGCCGGGCGTTTACCGGATGCTCGATGCCAAGGGCGACGTCCTCTATGTCGGCAAGGCGCGCTCTTTGAAGAACCGGGTGACCAACTATACCCAGGTCGCGCGGCTCACGAAGCGGCTCCAGCGCATGGTCGCCCAGACCCGCGGCCTTCAGATCGTCACCACCAACAACGAGGCCGAGGCGCTTCTGCTCGAGGCGCAGCTGATCAAGCGCTACCGGCCGCCCTACAACGTGCTTCTGCGCGACGACAAAAGCTTCCCGTTCATCCTGCTGCGCGAGGACCATGCCTTCCCGCGGGTCCAGCTTCACCGCGGCGCGCGGCGGCACAAGGGGCAATATTACGGGCCGTTCGCGAGCGCGGGATCGGTGCGGACGACGCTGACGGCGCTCCAGAAGCTGTTCCTGCTGCGCTCGTGCACCGACAGCTTCTTCGCCAACCGGTCGCGGCCGTGCCTGCTCTATCAAATCCGCCGCTGCTCGGCGCCCTGCGTCGGCCGGATCGACGAGGCCGGCTATGGCGAGCTGATCGGCGATGCGAAGGACTTCCTCGGCGGCAAGTCGACCAAGGTTCAGCAGAAGCTCGGCCGCCAGATGCAGGACGCGGCGGAGGCGATGGATTACGAGCTCGCCGCGGTCTACCGCGACCGCCTCCGCGCGCTGACTTTCATCCAAGGCAGCCAGGCGATCCATGCCGAGCGGGTCGGGGACGCCGACATCTTCGCGCTCGCCTGCAAGGGCGGGACGATGGGAATCCAGGCCTTCTTCATCCGCGGCGGCCAGAATTGGGGCGCGCGCAGCTTCATCCCGGCGCACACGACCGAGGTGCCGGAGGAGGAGGTGCTGTCGAGCTTCCTCGTCCAATTCTACGAGGAGGTGCCGCCGCCGCGCCTGATCCTGCTCGACCGGGCGATGGGCGAGCGCGAATTGCTCGAGGAGGCGTTCGGTGAGCGCGCCGGCCGCAAGGTCGAGATCAAGATGCCGCAGCGCGGCGAGCAGCGCCGGCTCGTGGCCCAGGCGACCCGCAACGCCGAAGAGGCCCTCGACCGCCGCCTGGCCGAGACCAGCACCCAGGCGAGGAATTTGCGCGCGCTGGCCGACCTGTTCGAGCTGCCCGAGCCGCCGAACCGGATCGAGGTCTATGACAACAGCCACGTCCAGGGCACCAATGCGGTCGGCGCGATGATCGTCGCGGGGCCCGAGGGCTTCCGCAAGAGCAGCTACCGCAAGTTCAACATCCGCAACCCCGACACCGTGCCGGGCGACGACTTCGCGATGATGCGCGAAGTTCTCGGCCGCCGCTTCGCGCGGCTGGAGAAAGAGGATCCGGACCGCTCCAAGGGCGACTGGCCGGACCTCCTCTTGATCGACGGCGGCAAGGGCCAGCTCGGCGCGGTGTGCGAGGTGATGGAGGATGCCGGGGTCCACGACATCCCGGTCGTCGGGGTCAGCAAGGGGCCGGACCGTAATGCCGGCCGCGAGACCTTCCACCTGCCCAACGGGCGCGACTTCCAGTTGCCGCCCAACGACCCGGTGCTGTTCTACCTTCAGCGGCTTCGCGACGAGGCCCACCGCTTCGCGATCGGCGCGCACCGAACCAAGCGCGCCAAATCGATGGGAGCGTCGCCGCTCGACGACGTCCCCGGGATCGGCCCCAACCGCAAGCGCGCGCTGCTGATGCACTTCGGCACCGCTCGGGCGGTCCGCAACGCGGCCTTGGACGATATCGCCAAGGTGCCGGGGATCAGCCGGGCGACGGCGCAGGGCATCTACGACTATTTCCACCCGCGCGGGTGAGGTTCAGCCGCGGCTCCAATCGGCGAGCGTGGCGGCACGCTCCACGTCCTCGATCCTGACTCGCTCGAACTCGGCGCCGACCAGGCAGACCGGGATGGCGTTCGGGTCGGTGGAGGTGCAGCGGATTACTCGGCCGGCCGGGCCGGCGCGGAGACGGCCGGTGACAATGAGGTCGTAACCTTGCGGGCGGGCGGGGTCCTGGCCGTCGGCGAGGCGAATCACATGGCGATAGGAGCGGTCGCCGCGGCGGCCGACCCGGGAATCGGTCGGGGTGAAATATTGAGCGATGCCGACTTGGTGAGTGGCCATCGTCGTGCCCGGGACGCAAGCCGGGCGGAGCAGCCAGGGCAACGGGATCCAGATGCCTTCGACGGCCTCGACCCCCTCGCCGGCGACTGCCGCCACCGGCGGGTCGGCGAGGTCGACATCGGCGGCGGCGTTGAGCTCGATCGTTCGAGCTCCGGTGTCGTGACGGACCGAAGGATTGCCGGCCGCCTCGGCGGGCGGGGCGCCGCAGCCAAAGCGAATTCGAAGCTCGAAGCGATCACCCTCGAGCTCGGCCTGGGCGGGGCGGTCATCGACGCCGGCGGCGTAGGCGCTTCGGGCCTGGGCGACCGCGAGCAGCAGTCGTTCCCGATCCAACGGCGGTTCGGGCGCAGGGATCGGTGCGGGCGTTGGCGCGGCGACCGCGTTGCCGGGCGCAGCCTGATTGTCCGCGGGCGGACGGCTGGCTTCACAGCCGGCAGTCACAAAGACAGCGGCTGCGAGGGACCATTTCGCCAATGTCGAGCGTCTGTTCGGCCGTGTCATTGCCAACGCATAACAAATCGCCTGCGGCCTGTGACCCCATGCTTGGCTTGGCGCCATGGCTGTGGGAAGGCGCCGCGATAGCGGTTCGTCGGGCATGAACTATGACCAGCTGATCACGCTCGCGGTGCTCGCCGCGGTGATCTGGGCGTTGGTGTTCGACAAGGGCCGCGCCGACGTCATCGCGCTGACCGGAGCCGCGGTCCTGCTGATCACCGGCGTGGTCCGGCCTGTCGAGGTCCAGGGCGCCTTCGCGAGCCCGGCGATCATCGCGCTCGCCTCGCTGTTCGTCATCGCCTACGCGATGGAGCTTGCCGGGCTGCTCGATGCCGCCATCCACCGAATGGTCGCCTTGTGCCGGCGGGTCGGCGGCTTCGGCATCTGGATCCTCATCGGCCTGTGCGGGACCGCCTCGGCATTTCTCAACAATACGCCGATCGTGGTGCTCGGCGCGCCGGTGGTACGCGACGTTGCGAAGTCGTTGAAGCTGCCCCCCAAGCGCTTCCTGATGCCCTTGTCCTATGCGGCGGTGCTCGGCGGCTGCTGCACCTTGATCGGCACATCGACCAACCTGCTGGTCGACGACATGGCGAGCATCGCCGGCCAGCCGCGCTTCGGGATCTTCGAGATCACCCCGGTCGGCGTCGCCGTGGCGGTGACCGGCGGCCTTTACCTGCTTCTATTTACCGACCGGTTGCTCAAGCGCAGCACCGGCGATGCGGAGACGGAGACGACGGCGAGGGCGGTCGAGCTGGTCGAGGAAGGGATGACCGGCTCGCAGCTCGGATCGGCCCAGGCCTTCGTCGAGGACCGGCGGTTTCGTCCATGGAAGGCGGCGCTGTCGGCGGCGGTGTTCCTGGCCGTGATCCTGCTCGCCGCTCTGGACGTGGCGCCGATCGCGGCCTGCGCCTTCGCCGGAGCAGTGCTGCTCATCCTGATGCGGGTGATCACCGCCGACGAGGCCTATGCGGGCCTCAGGCCGGACATCCTCATGCTGATCGCCGGGATGATCGTGCTCGGAATCGCGCTCGAGGCGAGCGGGCTGGCGAGCGCCGCGACCCAGCGGCTGGTCGGTTCGCTCGACAGCCTCGACCCGCTGCTCGCGCTGATCATCCTCTACGGGGCGACGCTGTTCCTCACCGAGCTTCTCTCCAACGCGACGGTCGCCGTGCTGGTGACGCCGGTCGCGGTGGCGCTCGCCGAGACGATGGGGGTCAGTCCGCGCCCGTTCCTCGTCGCGGTGATGATCGCGGGGAGTGCAGCCTTCGCGACCCCGTTCGGCTACCAGACCAACGCGCTCGTCTACCAGATGGGCGGCTACAGCTTCATGGACTTCGTCCGGGTGGGCCTGCCGCTCAACATCATCACCTGGATCGCGGCGGTCGTCGCGATCCGGATGACCTTCCCCTTTTAGCCGCAGCGGTCGAACACGCGCTCGGCGGTGCGCAATCGGACGGCGCGGCCGTTCTCGATCTCGAACTGGTAGGGCCGCCCTTCGCCGGGGACCAACTCGAGGCGGATCGATTCCGGTTCGGTGAACGGCGTCGCGAGGGTGTCGATCGCGCCCATATGTGCCGCGACGCGGCTGTCGTCGGCCGCGATCGTGAGAGTGCCATAGTCGGCGTTGCAGTAACGGCCCGAATAAGCGGAGCGGGGAAGGCTCAGAAGCCAGGGA
>JAEWKG010000075.1 GCA_023386135.1 Pseudomonadota bacterium
CTGCTGGACCTGGTGTTCGTGATCGGCGGGCTGATCGCGTTCGTGATCGTGCTGGGGCTGGTGGGCATCAACCTGTTCGGCCAGGCAGAGGGCGAGAACGTGGCCCCCGCCATCGAACTGGTGGTGGTGCTGATCATCCTGCTGATGTTCTTTGCCCGCTATGGCTATTTCCTGGCCTTCGAGCTTGGGCCGCGCGGTGCCACGCCGGGCAAGCGCCTGCTGGGCATCCGCGTGGCCGCGCGCGACGGCGGGCGGCTGACGGCGGAAGCGGTGATCGCCCGCAACCTGCTGCGCGATATCGAGCTGTTCATGCCGCTGATCCTGGTGCTGGTCGCGCCCACCGGCGAAGCAGGCGCCGCCGGGTGGGCGGCGGCGGCGTGGTTCCTGGTCTTCATGCTGTTCCCGTTCTTCAACAAGGATGCCCTGCGCGCGGGCGACGTGGTCGCCGGCACCTGGGTGGTCGAGGCGCCCAAGGCCAAGCTCCCGCAAGCGCTGTCGACCGAAGGCGCCGCGCGCGGGACGAGCGTGGTGACCGGCGCCACCTACACCTTCGGCGAGGCCGAGCTGGCGATCTACGGCGAGTACGAGTTGCAGACCCTGGAACGCGTCCTGCGCGGCAACCAGCCGCAGGCGATAACCTCGGTGCACGAGGCGATCTGCCGCAAGATCGGCTGGAACCCCGGCGCGGGCGACGAACGCGCATTCCTCGAAGCCTACTACGCCCAACTGCGCGCGCGGCTCGAAGGCGGGATGCGCTTCGGCAAGCGCAAGACGGACAAGTTCACGGGAGAGACGCGGCCTCTCCCGTAAGCTTGCCTGTTCGGGTCAACGCAGCTTGAGCGCCTGGAGCAGCTGGCTGCTCATGATGTGGCGGAACTTCGCCCGCTCGCCCGAAGCCGCCGCCATTTGCGCGTCGCTCATCTTGACCTCCGCGCGGATCTGGGCGGCGCGCTTGTCGCCTTCCACCCCGTCGGGCAGGTTGCGGTAGCGGCGCACCAGGTAAAGATCGGGCTCGCCTTCGCGCGGGTGGACGTTGGCGAGAACCTCCCAGCTCGTCTCCCAGCCCTGCTTGATCGCGAACTCCTCCTGCGCCTTGTAGTAGCCGCTGAGGAAGGACGCGTAATCCAGGTAATGGCCATCATCGATCTTGACCCCGGTCACTTCCACGTAGTCCCCGCCGATGAACGGGTCCTCTTGCGCCGCCGCCGCCGTCGGAAGGGCAAAGGCGAGCGTCACCGCGCCGAGCGCGGCCAGTCCAAGCTTGTGCATCGTATCGACTCCCCATCTGCGGCCGGCGCATGGGCGCGCCGCCGGAATGGCTCTGGAGTCGGGCGACCCTGGATGTCCCCTGCTGGGCCGGCCCCTCGGCGGACGGGGAAGCTACGCCGATTGTGGGCCTTGTCGAGTCCCGATCATTCGTCGGCGAAGATGGCCACTTCGTTCACCCCGCCGGCGGTCGCGCGCCCGCGGTACATGCCGGGGGTGTTGAGTTCGAATACCGGCGCGCCGTCCTTGCCGATCACGATCACGCCGCCATCGCCGCCCATCGCGCCGACTTCCGTCATGACCGCCTTGGCCGCCGTGGCCGTGTCTTCGCCCGCCAGCAGCACGCGATCGCAGATCGCGTGCGCGACGCCGGCGCGGATGAAATATTCGCCCGAGCCGGTCGCGCTGACCGCGCAGGCGCGGTCGTCGGCATAGGTGCCCGCGCCGATCACCGGCGAATCGCCGATCCGGCCCCAGCGCTTGCCGGTCATCCCGCCGGTCGAGGTGCCCGCGGCGAGATGGCCCTGGCTATCGCGCGCCACCGCGCCGACGGTGCCGTACTTGAACTCGACGTCGAGCGCGGAGAGGTTCTTGGCCTTCAGGGTCTCGAGCTGCTGGCGCCGCTCGGGCGTGGCGAAGAATTCGGGCGGGACGATCTCGAGCCCGTGCTCGCCCGCAAACTGCTCGGCGCCCTCGCCTGACAGGAACACGTGGCGCCCGTCCTCCATTACCTGCTGGGCGAGCAGGATCGGGTGTCGCACGGTGTGCACCCCCGCGACCGCGCCGGCGCGGCGGCCGTTGCCGTCCATGATCGCCGCGTCGAGTTCGTTCTTGCCGTCCCAGGTGAACACCGCGCCGCGCCCGGCGTTGAACTTGGGATCGTCCTCCAGGATGGTGATCGCGGCGGTGACCGCGTCGAGCGCCGAGCCGCCGTCGCGCAGCTTCTGCGCGCCCGCGTCGAGCGCGGTCTGCAGCGCGGCCTTGTAGTCGGCCTGCTGCTCGGGCGTCATCCGCTCACGCTTGAGCGTCCCCGCGCCGCCGTGGATGGCGAACGCCCAGCCGGCGTCGGCGGTGTCTTCGGCGGAAGCGGCGGAGCTCATCGCCAGCGCGATGGCCGCGAGCACAAGCGCGCGCAAGGTCAGAACGCCATCTCGACGGTCGCGCCGCCCCCGGTGCTGTCGATCCACGGCGCGAAGGCCATGCGCTTGTTTTCGAGCGGGTGCGTCAGCAGCAGCCCCGAGCCGGTGCCGATCGCCGCGCCCGCGAGCGCATCGTACCAGTGGTGCTTGTGCGCTTCGACCCGCGCCACGCCGACGAAGGTCGCGAGCGCGAAGGCAGGAATGCCCTCGGCCGGACCGCGCCGCTCGTAGATGCTCGCCGCCGCGCCGAACGCCGCGGCCGTGTGGCCCGAGGGGAAGCTGCGATTGTCGCTGCCGTCGGGGCGTTCTTCGGGGAAGGCTTCCTTGAGGCCGGTCGATACGCCGTAGGCCACGCCGATCGAAGCCGCCGCCTGCAGCGCCCCCTTGCCGTCGCCCGAGACCGCGGGAACGCCGATCGACCATGCGGCGAGCGCACCCGCGCCGATGGTGCTGGCGGTGTCCCAATCCTTGTCCGAAGCCGAGGCAGGGCTGGCGATTGCCAGGATGAGCGCCGCGGAGGCGGTCAGCGGGAGGATGCGCATGGTGCGCGATTTATCACGCTTTCCTCCCGGTGGCGAAACGATTTAGGCGCAGCGACGATGATTCTTCGCCCCGCCACGTCCGCCGATGTCCCCACGCTGGTCGCCTTCTCGCGCCGCGCCTTCACCGACGCCTTCGGTCACCTCTACGCGCCGGAAGACCTTGCCGCCTTCTTGGGCGAATACCGCGCCCCGGAACGGTTCGAGGCGATGATCGCCGATCCCGCCAGGGCGATCACCGTCGCCGAGGACGGCGGTACCATCGCGGGCTATTCGACCGTCGAGTTCGGCGCCGGCTTCGACTCGCGCCCCGACCCGCAGCCGGCCAAACCGGCGATCCTCGGCCAGCTCTACTGCAACCCCGGCGGCGGGCTCGGCACCGCCCTGCTCGAGCGGGCGATTGGCCAGGCCCGGTCGCGCGGCTGCGATGCGATGCAGCTATCGGTCTACGCCGAGAACTTCGGCGCGCAGCGGTTCTACCAGCGCTTCGGTTTTGCCAAGGTGGCCGACATCGACTTCTGGGTCGGCAACCACCGCGACGACGAGTTCCTCTACGAGCTCCCGCTCTAGGCGGCGAGCGCCAGCGCGGGCGCCCGCGGCGCCTCGGCATCCGCCTGCCACTTGCGCTTCTCGGCGTCGAAGAACGCAACCACCATCAGGAACGTGAGGTTGATGAAGGCGAACTCGCCGCCGTCTTCGAGCCAGGCTCGGAAGTCGGTCTGCGCGACCGAGTGCACACCCCACGAGGTGAACATGTCGACGAACACCCCGAACACCGCCGCCATGCCGATGCCCGCCGCGATATAGAGGCTGTGCACAGCCGCCTTGGGCCGGGCGGAGAACAGCGCGCTGACCAGCCCCGCCAGCCAGATCGCGCCGACCATCGCGAAGAACAGCATTTCGCCGATGTCGTTGGCGGCGAGCGGCGAGCCCACCGGGTCGGGGATCCACGGCGCGATCCAGTGCCCGAACGCCTCATGGAACTCGGCGGCATTGTCCAGCGTCAACCAGACCATCATCACCGCGTTGGCGAGGTAGGCGAGCCCACCCAGCCTCCGCCACATGATGAACAGCATCACCGCGCAGCTCAGCGTCAGCGAGTATTCGAGATACTCGCCGAAGCTGTGATCCTGCGAAATGAACAGCTGCACCGGCAAATAGGCGCCGGTCGCGTCGCCGTAGTGCGCGGCGAGATCCATGCCGACGATCACCCCGGCCCACGGCCAGATGAACATGATCGCGGTGCGCACCGCCTTGCTGGTCAGCACGGTTCGCCCCGCGTCGAGCGCTTCGGCAACAAGCGAGGTCAGCCAATCGGTCAGCGCGCGGATCATGGGGCAGCCTTTCGCGGGATTTCGAGCCCTCGCGATACGCCTGCGCGGCGCGGCTGTCGGTTAAGCGAGATGCCTAACATTTCCCTCGTCCCGCGCCGGCACAGCGCGGCGGAGAAGCTTACCTCACAGCCACTTCCAGCGGCGGAACAGGATCACCGTCACCAGGCCGAGAAAGACACATAGCCCGGTCACCAGCCAGAAGCCTTCGGGATCGCCCGGTATCTGCGCCCACGGCATCCCGCCGACGTTGATCCCGAACAGGCCGACGAGGAAGCTCAGCGGCAGGAACACCGTCGCCACCAGCGTGAGCCGGCGGTTGGTCTTTTCCGAGCGGGCGAGCGCGCGGCTGCGCAATTCGTCCATCAGCACGACCGAGCTTTCCTTGCTGACGTCGATGTCGTCGAGGAAGCGGCGCAGGAGCGCGGTGGTCTCGCCGATCTCGCGCCGGTCGTGCGCTTCGAACCAGGCGGGTGCGTCGCGGCTGATCGATTCGAGTGCGACGTGCTGCGGGCCCATGTGGCGCTGCAGCGCCAGGCTCTGGCGGCGGATCGATGCGATGCGGGTGAGCTGCTCCTCCTCCTGTCCCGCGTCAGGGTCGGCTGCCTCGAGCTGGTCGATCTCCTCGTTCACGTCGACGATCGCCGCGTTCATGCGGATAACGAGATGCTCGGCGAGCCGGGTGATCAACGCGCCTGCATCGTTCGGCCCGCGCCCCGCGTCGATCTCCTCGAGCACGTCCTCGGGCGTCTGCAGCGGGTAGCGCCGCAGCGTGACGACGCGCTTGCCATCCGACCATAGCTGCATCGAGATCATGTCTTCGGGATCGGAGCCGGGATTGAAGTTGATCCCGCGCAGCGTCGCCACCAGGGTCTGCCCGTCCCGAAAGGCGCGCGGGCGGGTCGCGTCACTGGTGAGCAACTCGGCGGTCGGTTCGGGGATGCCGAGCTCGCTCTGCAGCCATTCGGTGAGTTCGGGCTTGGTGCGATCGAGATGGAGCCACAGCACCTCGCCGGGCGTTGCCGATTGCCACCCCTGGGCGTGCTCCCACGAGACCGGCCGCCCGCCACCCTGCCCATCGAGCACGCGTCCGATCAGAAGCGGTCCGTCGCAGTGCTGGTCGTCGGTCGGGTCGCGGGGCAGCGTCATTGGCGCGCGTCATGCCGCATTGCGGGACCGCTGTCATTGCCCCTTGATGAGGGCCGGACTATATGCGCGGCCATGTCATCCATCCGTCCGTGGCGCGACATCGTCCGCCGCCAGTCCCGCCAGATCATGGTCGGCAACGTCCCCGTCGGCGGCGATGCGCCGATCACGGTGCAGACGATGACCAACACCCCGACAGAGGACGTCGGCGCGACGATCGACCAGATCCGCCGCTGCGAGGATGCGGGTGCCGACATCATCCGCGTCTCCTGCCCCACGGCCGAGGCGACCGCGAACTTCGACCAGATCACCCGCGCGGCCAACGTGCCGATCGTCGCCGACATCCACTTCCACTACAAGCGCGCGCTCGAAGCGGCCGACAAGGGCGCGGCCTGCCTGCGCATCAATCCCGGCAACATCGGCTCGAGCGAGCGGGTCGCCGAGGTGGTCCGCGCCGCCAAGGCCAACGGCTGTGCGATCCGCATCGGCGTCAATGCGGGCAGCCTCGAGAAGGACCTGCTCGAAAAGTACGGCGAGCCCTGCCCCGAAGCCCTGGTCGAGAGCGCGCTCGACCACATCAAGCTGCTGCAAGACCACGATTTCCACGAATACAAGGTCGCCGTGAAGGCGAGCGACGTGTTCCTCGCGGTCTCGGCCTACATGGCGCTCGCGGAGACCGTGGACTGCCCGCTGCACCTCGGCATCACCGAGGCGGGCGGGCTGATTGGTGGAACGGTGAAATCCTCGATCGGTATGGGCAACCTGCTGTGGGCGGGCATCGGCGACACCATCCGCGTGTCGCTCTCCGCCGAGCCGGAACAGGAAGTGCGGGTCGGGTTCGAGATCCTCAAGAGCCTGGGCCTGCGTACCCGCGGGGTGCGGATCGTCTCGTGCCCCTCGTGCTCGCGTCAAGGTTTCGACGTGATCCGCACGGTCGAGGCGCTCGAAAAGCGGCTCGAGCACATCAAGACGCCGATGAGCCTCTCGGTGCTCGGCTGCGTGGTCAACGGACCCGGCGAAGCACGCGAGACCGATATCGGCATCACCGGCGGCGGCGCCGGCAAGCACATGGTGTACCTCTCGGGTGTGACCGACCACCACGTGCAATCCGAACACATGCTCGATCACATCGTCGGCCTGGTCGAAGCCAAGGCGGCCGAGATCGAGACGGGCGCGATGGCCGAGGCGGCCGAATGAGGTTCAGCGCCCCGTTAGGAATGCCGCGCTAGGCT
>JAEWKG010000138.1 GCA_023386135.1 Pseudomonadota bacterium
GTTCGTGACCATCGTCACCACCATGATGCACGCGCTGACGACCAAGGCGGTGGACCTGGTCCTGGCGGGATTGCTTCTGCTCGGCTCGGTGTCCGGCGCGCAGGTCGGTTCGCAACTGGCGCAAAAGGCCAAGCCGGAAATGCTGCGTCTGATCCTCGCGGCGATCGTGCTCGCCATCGCACTCAAGATGCTGTGGGACCTCGGCGTCCGGCCGCCCGAAATCTACACGGTGAGCGAGCTGTGACGCGTATCCTGCTGGCCCTGCTCGCATTCGCGACCCTGGTGGGCGCGCGCGATCCGAGCCTGGTGCCCGAGGTGAGCCAGCACGAAGTGCGCGTGCGGCAGGGCTTCACCGGCACCGAGTTGCTGCTGTTCGGCGCGATCCTCGATCCGGCGGGCACACGGGCGGCGCGCGGTTATGACGTCGTGGTGGTCCTCAAGGGGCCGACCGAGCCGATCCGCCTGCGCGAGAAGTCGAAAGTGGGCGGCATCTGGCTCAACGCCGCAAGTACCGATTTCCGCTCGGCTCCGTCGTTCTTCGCGGTCGCCGCCTCGCGGCCCGTGCAGGACATCGTCGATGAACGCACCGCCGCGATCTACGAGTTCGGCACCGACTTCATCCAATTGTCCCCCACCGGCGAGATCGATCCGGCCGAGCAGGCGCGGTTTACCGCGGGCCTCGTGGACCTCAAGCGGCGCCAGGGCCTGTATGTCGAGGACATGCACGGGGTGAAGGTGAGCGGCCAGGTGCTGTACCAAGCGCGCATCTCGCTGCCGTCGAGCGTGACCACGGGCACCTACACCGCCGAGACCTTCGCGGTCGCCAACGGCCGCGTCGTGGCCTCCGCGGTGGCGGAGGTCGAGGTCAAGAAGGTCGGGTTCGAACGCTTCGTCGAGCTGTTCGCGCAGCGGCAGTCGTTCTTCTACGGGCTCCTCGCGGTGAGCATGTCGATCGCGATGGGCTGGCTCGCCGGGCGGCTGTTTGCACTCGTTTGATTTCGGCCCACGATTTGCCAGCGTTGAGACGATCTTAACCGCATCCGGTGCATGCCCGCTCGTCGCAGATTTCGAGGGGCTGTCCGCACATGGACGAATTGGGCAAGCAGACGTTTCAAAGCTTCGACGCGGGGAGCGGTGCCGCACCTGCGGGCGCGGCGGCTTCGGTCGACAACGCGATGCAGCCGATTGGCGTGGTGCTGGAGATCGCCGGCTCGGGCTCGCAGATCGCGCTCGATCTGGAACGGCTCAACGAATGCATGGCCGACGAAGACCCCTCGATCGCGCTCGCCGGCCAGGTCGGTAGCCAGATCAAGATCCGCGTCGGCAACGCCTGGCTCCTCGCCAGCGTCCGCAACCAGAAGCAGGACCGGCGCAGCGGCGGCGGGATCATCGCCAACATCGATTTCCTCGGCGAAGGCAACGAGGAGAAGCTGACGGGGCGCATTCACGGCTTTCGCCGCGGTGTCACCCGCTACCCGATCCCGGGCGCGCTGATCTATCCCGCGACCACCGCGGACCTGAAACAGATCTATGCCAGCGACGGGCGCTCCAACATCCAGGTCGGCACCGTCTATCCGACCAAGGACATCCGCGCCGGGCTCTACATCGATGCGATGCTTGGCAAGCACTTCGCGCTGCTCGGCTCGACCGGTACCGGTAAGTCGACCAGCGCGGCGCTGATCCTGCACCGCATCTGCGACGCCGCGCCTGACGGTCACATTCTGATGATCGACCCGCACGGCGAGTACTCGGCGGCGTTCCGCAACACCGGTCTGATCCTCGACGTCTCGAACCTGCAGATGCCGTACTGGCTGATGAACTTCGAGGAGCACTGCGAGGTGTTGCTCACCGGCGACGGCAACGACCGGCAGACCGACCAGGACATTCTCGCCAAGTGCCTGCTCAAGGCGCGGCAGAAGAACCGCCTCGCCGAAACGATGGGCAAGATCACCGTCGATTCGCCGATCCCCTATCTCCTTTCGGACCTCGCCAACGAGATCCAGAACGAGATGGGCAAGCTCGACAAGGCGACCAATACCGCGCCGTACATGCGCATCAAGACCAAGCTCGACGAGCTGAAGGCCGATCCGCGCTACCAGTTCATGTTCTCCGGCATGCTGGTCGGCGACACGATGGGCGAATTCCTCGCCAAGATTTTCCGCATGCCCAGTTCGGGCAAGCCGATCTCGATCATCGACGTTTCCGGGGTGCCGTCGGACATCACCAGCACGGTGGTCGCGGTGCTTAGCCGCCTGGTGTTCGACTTCGCGATCTGGGGGCGCGAGGAGAAGACCCGGCCGATCCTGCTGGTCTGCGAAGAGGCGCACCGGTACGTTCCGAGCGAGAAGAACGCCGACGGCTCGTCGGTCGGCAAGATCCTCAGCCGCATCGCCAAGGAAGGGCGCAAGTACGGCATCAGCCTGGGCCTCATCACGCAGCGCCCGTCGGACCTTGCCGAAGGCGTGCTCAGCCAGTGCGGCACGATCCTGTCGATGCGCCTCAACAACGAGCGCGACCAGGCGTTCGTGAAGGCCGCGATGCCCGAAGGCGCCCGCGGCTTCCTCGATTCGATCCCGGCACTGCGCAACCGCGAGTGCATCATGTGCGGAGAGGGTGTCGCGATCCCGATGCGGGTCAACTTCGACAACCTCGAGGAGCAGAAGCGCCCGGCGTCGGAAGACCCGAGCTTCGTCGACCTATGGCGCCAGTCGGGCGGCGAGGAAGAACGGGTGCACCGCATCGTCCAGCGGTGGCGCAGCCAGGGTAAGTAAAGACGGCCGAACGGCCGCCCGAGCCTATGCGAGGAAGCCAAGCGGGCCGGACGGCCCGCGCCCGGCGTT
>JAEWKG010000217.1 GCA_023386135.1 Pseudomonadota bacterium
GCTCGGCGCTTGCCACGGCATCGAGCTGCCGTTCGTGTTCAAGACGCTTCCCTGCGCCACGGGGCCGCAGGGCCTGGTGGGCGAGCATCCGCCGGCCGACCTCGCCGACCGCACGCACGCGATCTGGGTCCAGTTCGCCCGCGACGGGTCGCTGCCGTGGCGGCGCTTCAACGGCGACCGGCTGGTCTACCAGCTCGAAGCCGGCGACACGCGCTACGAGCCGCGCATGCCCGCGGCCGACTTCCTCCCCGCCTGAGAGACCCTGCCATGTACCTTGAGAAATTGCGGCTCGACGGCCGGACCGCGTTCGTCACCGGCGGTGCGCAGGGCATCGGCCTGTCGTGCGCCCACGCGCTCGCCGAAGCGGGCGCGCGGGTGACGATCGCCGACCGCGACGAAGCCGCGCTGTCCCGTGCCGAGGACGAACTGGCGCAGGCGGGCTTCGCCTGCCGCACGGTGATGCTCGACGTGACCGACTCCGCTGCAGTGACCGCGGCAGCGGACGAGATGCAGCGGTTCGAGCGGCGGATCGACATCCTGGTCAACAACGCTGGCATCGCCCGCAGCGAAACCGCGGCAGAGGACGTCGCCGACGAACACTGGCTCAACGTGCTCGACGTCAATCTCAACGGCAGCTTCTGGTGCGCGCGCGCGTTCGGGCGGCACATGCTCAGCGCAGGGCGGGGGAGCATCGTCAACGTCGGCTCGATGAGCGGGTTCATCGTCAACCGCCCGCAGCCGCAAAGCTACTACAACGCATCCAAGGCGGCGGTGCACCAGCTGACCAAAAGCCTCGCCGCCGAGTGGGCGAGCCGGGGCGTGCGGGTGAACGCGGTGGCGCCGACTTATATCGCGACCCCGCTCAACGCGTTCGCCGACCAAACCAGCGAGATGTACCGTCGGTGGATCGACGGTACGCCGCAAGGCCGCCTGGGCGAGCCCGAGGAGGTCGCCGCCGTCGTTCTGTTTCTCGCCTCCGACATGGCCTCGCTGATGACCGGCAGCATCGTGCTGGCCGATGGCGGCTACACCTGCTGGTAGGCCGATCGGCACAGCGGGACTGACGATCGGCACACTCGCCCGACCTTTCTTATAGGTTAGTCAGCTGTATTACAGGTCCTCAGGGCAACGATCCCGTGAGAGGACCTGTTTTATGATTCGCATTCGTCACGCTTTCCTGGCCGGCGTCGCCATGTTCGCGCTCACTCCCGCCGCGCAAGCGCAGACCGCGCTGGAGAACGGCTCGACCACCAACGAGCAGACGAACGATCCCAATGCGGCCGATCCGGCCGATCCGGGCACCATCGTGGTCACCGCGCGCAAGCGCGAGGAGACGCTGCAGGACGTGCCGGTCGCGGTGACCGCCATCACCGGCGACGTGCTGTCGTCGCGCGGCATCAACTCGGTGCGCGAAGCGGCAGTGCTGGCGCCGGGCCTCAACATCAACAGCGACGGCGCGGGCCGCGCATTCGTCGCGATCCGCGGCGTCGGCGTGACGCTGGTGCAGTCGGTCCAGCCGGGCGTCGGCCTGTTCGTCGACGGCATCTATCGCCCCAACACCGCCTATCTCAACAACCCGCTGCTCGACGTGGAGCGGATCGAGGTGCTGCGCGGGCCGCAGGGCACGCTCTACGGCAAGAACACGCTGGGCGGGGCGATCAACGTCATCACGCGCCAGCCGGGGAACGACTTCGAAGCCCGCGCCAGCGCCAGCTACGCCGGCCCCGACGACCAGTTCATCGTCGCCGGCTCGATCTCCGCGCCGATCGTGCAGGACACCCTCGCGGTGCGCGTCGCCGCTTCGCACCAGGAGCAGGACGGGTTCGCCACCAACACCCTGCTCAACAAGCCGGGCCAGCCGTTCAACAGCGAGTCGATCAACAGCACGGTGCGTTTCACGCCGGGGCCGGTCGAGCTGACGGTGAACGGCTACTACGACTGGATTCACTCGGTGAATATCCCGTACGCCCGCGTGACCGGGCCGGACGACTATTCGCGCGATCTCACCTTCAACACGCTCAACCGGGTCAACTTCCGCTACCGGGGCGTCAACGCGCGGCTGGCGGTGCCGATGGACAGCATCGGCAGCACGCTGACCCTGATCGGCGCCTACGACGCGCGCGACACGAACAACCTCGACCAAGATGTCGATTTCGGCCCGGGCAACTTCGCCCGCGCGACCGGCAACGACCAGCTCCGCACCAAGACCGCCGAGCTGCGGTTCGATAGCAAGTGGTCGGATTCGCTCTCCAGCCTTTTCGGCCTGTTCTACAGCCGCGAAGATGCCGACGCGCTCGACGTGACGACACTGCTGCCGGCGTTCTCCGGCCTGCCGTTCAACATCGTGCGCACCACCACGGTCGACAACCAGGCCGACACCTACGCCGCGTTCGGCACGGTGTTCTGGAACCCCACCACCGACTGGGAAGTCTCGCTCGGCCTGCGCTACGACCACGAGAACCGCACCGCCAACGGCTCAGTGGTGACCGTGCTCGGCCCGCTCGGCGCCAGCGGCGGCCCGCTGCCGCAGGCGCAGATCAAGTCGAACGAATGGCAGCCCAAGCTGACCATCAAGCGCAACTGGACGCCCGAGCTGATGACCTACGCGTCGGTGGCGCGTGGTTATCGCGGGGGCGGCTTCAACGCCCCGACCGCACCGACCCGCACCTACACCGGCGACAGCGCGTGGACTTACGAGCTTGGCGCCAAGTACGCCTCGGACGACCGGCGCGTGAGCCTGTCGGGCGATGTGTTCTACAATGATTACAAGAACTACATCGGCCTGAACTCGATCGCCCCCGCGGCCGGTGGCGGCCTCGTCACGGTCGACCTCAACACCGGCGATGTGACGAGCTATGGCGTCGAGCTCGAAGGGTATTTCAAGCCGACGCCGCAGTGGACGATCAGTGGCGGCGTGGCGCTGATGCACGCCCGGCTGGATAACGACGATGCCTACTTCAAGACCACCGGGCGCCGTCTGTCGTCGGATCACCTGACCTTCCAGCCCGACTGGACCGCCAACCTCGCGACCGACTACACCGTGCCGCTCGGCGGCGGCGAGCTGGTGTTCAGCGCCAACGTTTCGGGCAAGGGCAAGCGCCTCGCCGCGACGCTCAACCAGACCACCCCGACCTTCCTCGACAGCTACTGGCTGACCGGCGGCTCGATCACCTACCGCACCGGTCCGGTCGAAGTCGCCGCGTTCGTCACCAACGCGTTCAAGGAAAAGTACTGGGAGAGCTACATCGAGAAGACCACGTTGCAGCTGGCGGGTCTTCCGGCGTCCGATCTCGGCATCATGGGCGAAGGCCGCCGCTACGGCGTGCGCGCCAGCCTGAAGTTCTGACCGTCATGTCGGCGTCCGCCCCCGCGGCGGCCCGCGTGCCGCTTCCGCAAGGCTTTCTCGCCCGGCTGGAGGAGCGCTTCGGCGTGGGCCTCCAGACCGGTGCGGCGATCCTGGAGCAGCACGGATCGAGCGAGTCGCACTTCGAAGCGATGCTGCCCGATGCGGTGGTCTTCGCCGATAACCGAGATGACGTCGTCTCTCTGGTGAACCTCTGCCGCGAGGCGGACGTGCCCATCGTCCCGTTCGGCGCGGGCACCTCGATCGAGGGCAACGCGGCGGCGGTCCGCGGCGGCGTCTCGCTCGACCTGACGCGGATGGACAAGATCGTCGCGGTCAATGCCGAGGACTTCGACTGCGTGGTCCAGCCCGGCGTGCGGCGTGAAGAGCTGAACCTCCACCTGCGCGACCAAGGCCTGTTCTTCCCGATCGATCCGGGTGCGAACGCGACGCTCGGCGGCATGGCCTCGACCCGGGCGAGCGGCACCAACGCGGTGCGCTACGGCACGATGAAGGACGCGGTGCTCAGCCTCGAAGTGGTGACCCCGCAGGGCGAGGTGATCCGCACCGCCCGCCGCGCGCGCAAGTCCGCCGCGGGCTACGACCTCACCCGGCTCTACGTCGGGTCGGAGGGCACGCTCGGCATCATCACCGAGGTGACGCTGCGGCTGCACCCGATTCCCGAGGCGATTTCCGCCGCGGTGTGCAGCTTCGACACACTCAAGGGCGCGGTCGATACCGTGGTCCAGTCGATCCAGTGCGGCATTCCGCTGGCGCGAGTGGAAATCCTCGACGCGCTGCAAATGCGCGCGGTCAACCGCTGGTCGAAGCTCGACTACCCCGAGGCGCCGACGCTGTTCTTCGAATTCCACGGTAGCGAGAACCACGTCGCCGAGCAGGTTGAGACGGTGAAGGCACTCGCTGAGGCCAACGGCGGCGGAGAGTTCGCGTGGTCCAATCGGCCCGAGGAGCGCAGCAAGCTGTGGCGCGCCCGGCACGAGGCCTACTACGCCGCGGTCAACTTGCGCGAAGGCGCGGTCGGCTGGGCGACCGACGTGTGCGTGCCGATGAGCCGGCTGGCCGAATGCATCACCGCGACGCAGGACGATCTCGCCGGGGCGAGCATGCCCGCGACCATCCTCGGCCACGTGGGCGACGGCAACTTCCACGTGGTGTTCTCGCTTGACCCGAACTCGCCCGAAGAATTGGCCGAAGTGTCGGCACTCAATTCCCGCCTGGTGGAACGTGCGCTGGCGATGGACGGCACATGCACGGGTGAGCACGGTATCGGCCTCGGCAAACAGGAATGGCTAGTCGCGGAGCTGGGCGACGCGGTGGAGCAGATGCGCGTGATCAAGCGCGCGATGGACCCGCAGAACATCCTCAATCCCGGCAAGATCTTTTCGCTGTGAACGAAGTTGCGGCGTCGCGGCCCGCACGGGTGTGGCCGGTGCTCGTGCTGCTCGCGCTGACGATGGCGGCGGGCAACTGCATGCTCTGGGTGTTCAGCGCGGTGCAGGAAGCCGCCAAGGCCGAGCTGTCGCTGACCGACGCGCAGCTCGGGCTGCTGCAGGGCCTCGCCGCATCGCTGCCGCTGGCGGCGCTGTCGATCCCGGTCGGCATACTCGTCGACCGCAAGAACCGCGTGCGGTTGCTGCTGGCGATGGCGGTGGCGTGGACCGCCGGGACCTTCCTCACCGCGGTCGCGCACTCGGTGACGCTGCTGTTCGCGGCGCGGATGCTGACGGGGCTGGGCGCCAACATTTCGACCACCGTGGCGATCTCGATCGCGGCCGACTTGTGCCGCCCGGAGACGCGCGGTCGTTCGTTGCTGCTGCTCACCATCGGCAAGTACGCCGGGCTGTCGCTGGCGTTCGCGCTCGGAGGGTGGTTGCTCGCGGCCTTCGGCGGACTGAAGGCGCCGGGCGCGTGGCGCGAGGTTCATCTGGCGCTAGGTTTCGCCAGCGCCGTGCTGACCCTTTCGCTCTTGCTGTTGCGCGAACCGGCGCGGCAGGAGCAGCGCGTCGGCGCCGCTGCCCCCTTGCGCGAAGTGGCGCGCGAGCTGTGGCACTACCGCGCCTTCCTCGCGCCGCTATTCCTGGGGCAGGTCAGCGTGCTGATGGCCGATTCCGCCGCAACCATCTGGGCCGCTCCGGTGCTCTCGCGCCAGTTCGGGCTCGCGCCGCCGGATTTCGCCGGGTGGATGGGCGCGGTGACCTTCGGCTCGGGCGTGCTCGGCGCGATCGCCGGCGGGTTCGCCGCCGACTGGGGCCATCGCCGGCCGACCCGCGGCGGAATCCTGCTGGGCGCGGTCGCCGCTTCGGTGATCGCGCTGCCGGCCGCCTTCTTTCCGATCCTCCCCGGCGTGCCCGGCTTCGCGGCGGGCCTGTTCGTGCTGCTGTTCGGCGGGACCATCACCGGACTCATCACCGCGACCGCGCTGGCGGTGCTGCTGCCCAACGAACTGCGCGGGCTCGCGGTGGGCGCGTTCATCGCGTTCGGCGGACTGATCGCGTTCGGCGTCGCGCCGTCGCTGGTGGTGGCGGTGAGCGGGTGGTTCGGCGGCGAGCGCGGGCTCGGTTCGGGCCTGGCTTTGGTCGGCTTCGCGGTGAGCGTGCTCGGTGCGCTAGGTTTCTACCTCGCCTACCGAAAGGCGCCGGAACCTGTCAGATAGCTCTTGCATACCTGTCAGATAGCTTGTAATCGCCAGCTCGAAGGGAGCGGGCGATGAAGCAGACGGTGATCGTATCGCACGAGATGACGACCCTGGTGGGCGACGGGCCGGTGCCGCCGCTCGCGCTGCCCGCTGACCCGGTCGTGTTCGCATTCGAGGGTCTGTCCGACGGTGCGACGCCGCGCATCGCTTATCGCGATCACTGCGACCTGTCGGGCATGGAAGCCGCGCCGCTGGTCTTCGTGGTCGAGCGTGCGGCCTGCCTGCGCCTGTTCGCCCGCGAACTTGCCGGCGAGCATGGCTGGCACTTGCCCAGCGCGCTGCGCGCCATGGCGCTGTCGATCGTCGGCTGCGAGGCGCCGGGCGAGGCGCGCACCACGCTGCAACTGGCGCGCAGCATCGAGCTGTTGTGCCAGGTCCACGCCGCGCTCGCGGACGACGCGCTGCTGCCGAGCTGCGGCGATTGCGCGCTGAGCGAGCACGACGTCGCCCGTATCGCCGCCGCGCGCCGCGCAATCGATCAGCGCTGGCACGAGAAGCTGACCATCGCCGACCTTGCGCGGGTGGCGGGCATCAACCGCGACAAGCTGGTGCGGGGTTTCCGCGAACTCTACGGAACCACCATCGCCGAGGTGCTCAGCGAGCATCGCCTGAGCGAAGCGCGCCGCATGTTGCTTGCCAGCGACCTTCCGGTGGCGACCGTCGCTTACCGATGCTCGTACCTCAACAACGCCAGCTTCACCCGCGCCTTCGCCCGCCGGTTCGGGGTGGCGCCCACCGCCTTGCGGCGTGCGGGAGCGTCGGCATGAACCGCGGCCTCGCCCACCTGCCCAAGGGCACGCTGGTCGAAACCGCGACCGAGGCGGTGCGCGAGCATATCCGCGCCAACCAGCTGAAGGTCGGTGACGTGCTGCCGAGCGAAGGCAGCTTCGCCGCCGATCTCGGGGTCAGCCGCCCGGTCATGCGCGAGGCGTTCCAGTCGCTCGCCGCGCTGCGCCTGATCGACGTCGGCAACGGTCGCCGCGCCCGGGTCGGGGCGATCGACGGGTCGGTGATGGCCTCGTCGATGGCCCATGCCGTCAGCACCGCGCAGGTCTCGCTCTACGATGTGTGGGACGTGCGCCGCACGCTCGAACTGCGCACCGCCGAACTCGCCGCGCTCAATCGTACCGGCGAGCAGGCCGATGCTATCCTCGCCGCCGCGCACACGCTCGCGGTGAGCCGCGACGAGTTCAGCCGCACCCACGCCGACACCGCGTTTCACCAGACCATCGCGCTCGCGAGCGGCAACCAGCTATTCTACCAGATCGTCCGGTCATTCGAGCAGATGATGCAAATCGCCGTGCCGACCGCATGGGCCGCGCGCTCGACCGAGGAGGAGCGCGCGGAAACCCTGGCGCTGCACGAGGAAGTGGCCCGCGCCATCGCCGACCGCGAGCCCGAGCGGGCGCGAACCGCGATGGAATCGCATTTCGCCCGCTCGATCGGCGACCTGTTCCATCGGGCCGAAGGAGCCTGAGCGCTTCTAGCCCACGAAGCACCGACGGACTCGGTTGCGCAAGGCAGCGCGCGAATAGCACGGACGAACGGTTGCGAGGCGCAACTGATGCTTGTCCTGGCCTGACCTGCGCGCAATAAGCGTAGGCGACCGCACGCGAACGCCGCGTGCGCCAACCAGCAAACAAGGGCGAGGTACACCGTGCGCGACTATCTGCAGTTCTACATCGACGGCCAGTGGGTCGATCCCGTCACGCCGAAGACGCTCGACGTCATCAACCCGGCGAACGAGGAAGTGTGCGGGCGCATCTCGCTGGGCTCGGCCGAGGATGTCGACCGCGCGGTCAAGGCCGCGCGCCGCGCGTTCGAAACGTGGTCGGTGACCAGCCGCGAAGAACGCGTCGCGGTGCTCGAACGCATCGTCGCCGAATACCAGAAGCGCTTCGACGACATGGCCAAGGCGATCACCGAGGAAATGGGTGCGCCCGCCTGGCTCGCCCAGCGCGCGCAGGCGGCGATAGGCATCGGCCACCTAGCTACCGCGATCGAGGTCCTGAAGAACTACAAGTTCGAGGAAGACCGCGGCTCCACCAAGCTCGCCAAGGAGCCGATCGGCGTGTGCGGGTTCATCACCCCGTGGAACTGGCCGATCAACCAGATCGCCACCAAGGTCGCGCCCGCGCTGGCGACCGGCTGCACGATGGTGCTCAAGCCCTCCGAAGTGGCGCCGTTCAGCGGCTACATCTGGAGCGAAATTCTCGACGCGGCTGGTGTGCCGGCGGGCGTGTTCAACATGATCAACGGCGACGGGCCGACGGTCGGTGCGGCGATCAGTTCGCATCCCGGTGTCGACATGGTCTCGTTCACCGGCTCGACCCGCGCCGGTATCGAGGTGGCGAAGAATGCCGCCGCCACGGTCAAGCGCGTGCACCAGGAACTGGGCGGCAAGAGCCCCAACATCATCCTCGAAAACGCCGACTACCAGAAGGCGGTCGGCGGCGGGGTCGCGGCGGTGATGATGAACTCGGGCCAGTCGTGCAACGCGCCGACCCGCATGCTCGTCCCGCACAAGAAGATGGAGGAGGCGATCGCCATCGCCAAGGCGACTGCGGAGGCGCACGACGTGGGCGATCCCAACGGCAACGCCAAGATGGGCCCGGTCGTATCCGAGGTGCAGTTCAACAAGATCCAGGGCCTGATCCAGAAGGGCATCGACGAAGGCGCGACGCTGGTCGCTGGCGGCGTGGGCCGGCCCGAGACCATCGACAAGGGCTACTACGTCAAGCCGACCGTGTTCGCGAACGTCACCAACGATATGACGATCGCGCGCGAGGAAATCTTCGGGCCGGTGGTGTCGATCCTCGGCTACGACAATATCGACGAGGCGGTCGCGGTCGGCAACGATACCGAATACGGGCTCGCGGCCTATGTCTCGGGCAACGACCGGGACGAAGTGCGCAAGGTCGCCTCGCGGCTGCGCGCGGGGCAGGTGATCCTCAACGGCGCGCAGGCGAGCATGATGGACCCGTTCGGCGGCTACAAGATGAGCGGCAACGGGCGCGAATGGGGCGACCACGCGTTTGCCGAATTCCTCGAGACCAAGGCAGTCATCGGCTACGCGCCGCAGTAACGGCGCTCAGGCGGCGAGGCCGCGCGCGAACAGGCCGGTGCGGGTGGACGCCTCCTCGCACCGGTCGACATCGACCGGGCGGCGGAACTGGCAGCCGACCTCGC
This sequence comes from Pseudomonadota bacterium, assembly GCA_023386135.1. Taxonomy (GTDB): domain Bacteria; phylum Pseudomonadota; class Alphaproteobacteria; order Sphingomonadales; family Sphingomonadaceae; genus Tsuneonella. Next base: position 9,249 of record JAEWKG010000217.1, read on the forward strand.
CGTCGCCGCTCCACCGAACGATGGCCGGTGCGATGCCGTAGCCGGGCAGATCGATGCCGACCCGCTCGCCTTCGCCGAGCATCGCCGCGCATTGCCCCATGCACCCGCGCGGCGAGAGGTTGCGCACGGTGATCTCGAGCACGCGCTCGTCTCGCATTACCAGCGCGGCTGGAATGCTGACCCCGCGGCGATAGGCGCGCGAGGTGAAGCGGGCGGGGCGCTTGAGCGAGAGCGGCATCAGAACGCGGCCTCCATTGCCAATTGCCGTGTGCCGGGTGGCATCGCACTTGATGCGCGCGATGCGCCGACAAGCCTTTTGAGCTCAGCCTCGCCCTTATCGGACAGAGGGTAAAGGAATTGGCACCCCAGCGCGCCGCCGCTGCTCCCAGCGGATCTTCGCGGCGAGCGGTTCCATCCCATCGGGGCACAGCCACAGGCTCGACCCCGCGAGGTCGCCGCGGACATTGGCAAGACGGAAGCCGGTGGCCGAAAAGTCGCTCAGCAGCGCGCGCGTGGTGCGGGTGCCGTCGCGGATATCAACCACGAGATCGCAGCGCGTGCGCGGCGCTTCGCGGCGGCCGATGTCCCGCTCAAGATTGGGCGCTGGCATGCGATCTGCCCTCCTGCCGCCTCAACAGCCCGCGTGGTTCCCCCGTTCCTGCGTTAACCATCAGAATTCCGCTCACGCAAAAGGCTTGCCTTGCCGAACGGTGGCAGGCAGGTTGACGCAAACGTAAAGCGGGAGAGCGAGCATGGCCTTCAAGACACGGATCACCGAGATGTTCGGGATCGAGACCCCGATCCTGATGGGCGGCATGACCGGTGTCGGCTACGGCGAGCTGGTCGCCGCGGTGGCCGAGGCCGGCGCGCTCGGCTTCATCACCGCGCATATGTTCCCGAGCGGTGCCGCGCTGAAGGAGGAGATCGACAAGGTCCGCGGCCTCACCAGCAAGCCGTTCGGCGTGAACCTGACGCTGCTGCCGTCGATCAACCCGATCCCCAACGACGAATACCGCGAGGCGATCATCGAAAGCGGCCTCAAGATCGTCGAAACCGCCGGCCGCGCGCCGACCGATCACCTGCCGGCGTTCAAGGAAGCGGGGGTCAAGGTGATCCACAAGTGCACCAGCGTGCGCCATTCCGAAAGCGCGGTGAGGAAGGGCGTCGACGTGATCAGCATCGACGGGTTCGAATGCGCCGGTCACCCGGGCGAGGACGACGTGGGCCTGATCGTGCTCCTGCCCGCCACCGTCGACGCGCTGCCCGATGTTCCGATCGTCGCCAGCGGCGGCATGGCCGACGGGCGCAGCCTGGTCGCGGCGCTCGCGCTGGGCGCCGACGCGGTCAACATGGGCACCCGCTTCTGCGCCACGCAGGAGGCCCGCATCCACCCCAACGTGAAAGCGAAGATCGTCGAGAACACCGAACGCGACACGGTCCTCGTCGGCCGCAACCTGCGCAACACCGCGCGGGTGGCGCGCAACGCCGTGTCGGAGAAGGTGGCCGAGATCCAGCGCGACCCGACCACCACGTTCGACGATGTCCGCGAACTCATGTCGGGTGCCCGTGCACGCGTCGCGGTCGATCAGCAGGGTGATGTCGATGGCGGCATCTGGTCCAGCGGCCAGAGCCAGGCGCTGATCCATGACATCCCGACCTGCAAGGAACTGGTCGCCAACATCATGGCGCAGGCCGAGGCAGTGCGAGGGCGGATCGACCGCAGCGGGAGCTAGCTACTGCTTGGCTGGGGCGGCAGGATTCGAACCTGCGAATGCCGGTACCAAAAACCGGTGCCTTACCACTTGGCGACGCCCCAGCAGCGAGGCGCCCCTATAGCGAGGCCCTCGCTTAAGGGAAGCCTCACTGGGCGTCAGTCTTCCACTTCACTTCGCTGAGCAGGCTCTGGTCCTCGATCGCGTCGAAATCGGCCGCCGAGTGGCGCTCCGGCATCTTGGCGGTGTTGACCAGACGGCCCCGGCGCGCGGCGGGCCGGGCGTCGATCGCGCGAATCCAGCGGGCGACGTTGGCGTATTCGTGCATCGACAGGAAGGTCGCCGCGTCGTCGTAGGCATCGCCCCGGATGATCGCGCCCATCCAGCCATAGGCGGCGACGTCGGCGATCGAGTAATCGGCGCCCGCAAGATACTCGGTCTTGGCAAGCTGGTTGTCCGCGACCGCGAAGATGCGCTTGGTTTCCATCGCGTAGCGGTTGATCGGGTATTCGAACTTCTCGGGCGCGTAGGCGTAGAAGTGGCCGAAGCCCCCGCCGATGAACGGCGCGGTGCCCATCTGCCACATCAGCCAGCTCAGCACCTCGGCGCGCGCCGGATTGTCGCGCGGCAGCAGGAAATCGAACTTCTCGGCCAGATGCAGCAGGATCGCGCCGCTCTCGAACACGCGGAACGGCCTCGGCCCGCTGCGATCCTCCAGCGCGGGAATCTTGCCGTTGGGATTGAGCGCGGTGAACCCGCTGCCGAACTGGTCGCCGTCGCGGATGTTGATGATCCACGCATCGTACTCGGCGTCCGAGTGACCGGCGGCGAGCAGCTCTTCGAACATCACCGTCACCTTCTGGCCGTTGGGCGTGCCGAGCGAGTAGAGCTGGAACGGATGCTTGCCGACCGGAAGTTCCTTCTCATGCCGGGCGCCGGCGGTCGGACGGTTAATGCCGGCAAAGGCGCCGCCGTTCTCGGTGTCGTTGGTCCAGACCTTGGGCGGGGTGTAGGTATCGTCGGCCATGTGCACGCTCCCGTATTGTCGCGGCGCCGAGATGCGCACTCGCATTCGGAACCGCAAGGCAGGGCGCACGTTGGCGGCATCGATGGCGTCGCAACTCGAATACGTGGACGACGCGGGGCCGGGGATCACCCGCAAGAAGCTGTCGCATGGGTGGGGCTATTACGATCCAGACGGCGACCGCATCACCGACCACGGCGAGATCGAGCGGCTCAACAAGATTGCGCTGCCGCCCGCCTATACCGACGCGTGGTACTGTCCCAGCGATTGCGGCCACCTGCTCGCCACGGGGATCGATGCACGAGGCCGCAAGCAGTACCGCTACAACCCCGAATTTCGCACCCTTCAGGAAGCCGAGAAATTCGACGGTACCGCCAAGTTCGGTCGGCTGCTGCCGAAGGTCCGCAAGCGCGTCGCCAAGGATTTGGCGAAGCGCAGTTTGACCCGCGAACGCGCGATAGCCAGCGTTGTGCGCTTGCTCGATCTGGGCGCGATCCGCGTTGGCAACGCGAGTTACGCCAAGGAGAACAAGAGTTTCGGCGCCACGACCCTGCTGCGCCGTCACGCCAAGCTCAAGGGCGCCAAGCTCAAGCTCCGCTTCAAGGCCAAGAGCGGCGTGCTGCGCGAGACCGAGATCACCGACCGCAGCCTCGCCCGCTTTGTGCGCGAGGTGCAGGATCTGCCCGGCCAGCACCTGTTCCAATGGCTCGATGACGCGGGAGAGGCGCACAATGTCGGCTCGGCCGACGTCAACGAGTACCTGTGCGACGCGATGGGCGACCACTTCACCGCCAAGAACTTCCGCACATGGCACGCGAGCGCGCTGGCGTTCAAGCTGCTCGCCGAGGCGGAGCGGCCGCTCAACATCAAGCAACTCACTACCGAGGTCGCCGAGCACCTCGGCAACACGCCGACGATGGCGCGCAAGAGCTACATCCACCCCGCGGTAATCGCGCTGGTCGACAAACAGATCAAATGGCGCGCCCGGCTCAAGATGCCGCGCGCGAGCAAATGGCTGACAGCGGAGGAGCGCGGGCTGATCAAGCTGCTCGATAGCGGCCCGAAGGCGGCAAAGCTGCTCCAACCGGATTGATGTCTGTGAAGATCGGAACGGGCCGCTGGCGCGGATGATTGAAGCGCAATGAGCAAGGACAAAACCGCCGAAACCCTCCACGACAGCGTGCCCGACGCGCTCGAGGACAGGGCGTGCGCGGTGCTCGACAAGGCGCACGCCCGCCAGAAGATGCTGGCCACCGCCGAGAGTTGCACCGGCGGCCTGCTCGCCGCTCTGCTGACCGACGTGCGCGGACGAGGACACGTGTTCGAGCGCGGATTCGTGACCTATTCCGAGGAAGCGAAGAGCGACCTGCTGGGCATTCCGCTGCAGACGATCAAGCAGTGCAACGCGGTCAGCAAGACCGTCGCGCTGGCGATGGCCAAGGGCGCGCTTGAGCGATCCAAAGCCGATGTCGCGCTGTCGATCACCGGCTTTGCCGGGCCCGGCGGCCCCGGTGACGAGGAAGGCCTGGTCCACTTCGCCTGCGCGCGCAAGAACGGCGAAACCTGCCACCGCGAGGAGCATTTCGGTGCGATCGGGCGGGGCGAGGTCCGGATCGCCGCGCTTGAAGTCGCGCTGTCGATGATGGATGAAGCGCTCGAATGAGCACCGAGACCCGCGACCACCCGTTCTATTCGCTCCACGCCCACGGGCTGATCCGCGCCGCCGCCAGCACGCCCAAGGTCCGCACCGCAGATGTCGCGTTCAACTGCGGAGCGATCCTCGACGAGGCGCGCCGGGCGCACAACGCCCACGTCGATCTGCTGATCTATCCCGAGCTGTGCCTGTCCTCCTACGCGCTCGACGACCTGCACATGCAACTCGCCCTCCTCGATGCGGTCGAGGCGCGGGTGGCGGAGATCGTCGCGGCCAGCGCCGATTTTGTGCCGCTCCTCGTGATCGGCGCGCCGCTGCGGCACAACGGGCGCATCTACAATTGCGCGCTGGCGATCCACCGCGGGCGGCTGCTCGGCGTGGTGCCCAAGAGCTACCTGCCCAACTACCGCGAATTCTACGAGAAGCGCTGGTTCGCCAACGGGCGGCAGATCCAGGGCCTCGACATCGTTGTGAACGGCGAGGAAGCACCGTTCGGCACCGACCTGATCTTTGCCGCCGACAACCTGCCCGGCTTCCGCCTTGCGATCGAGATTTGCGAGGATTTCTGGTCGCCGATCCCGCCCTCGACCTACGCCGCGATGGCGGGCGCGACGATCCTCGCCAACCTCAGCGCCTCCAACATCGTCATCGGCAAGAGCGACGAGCGGCACATGCTGTGTCGTTCGCAGAGTTCTCGCGCTGCTTCCGCCTACATTTACTCGGCTGCCGGGCACGGCGAGAGCACGACCGACATGGCGTGGGACGGCCAGGGCATGATCTACGAGCTCGGCGACCTGATGGCCGAGAGCGAACGCTTTTCGCTCGAACCCGAGCTGTGCATCGCCGACATCGACTGCGAGCGCATCCTATCCGACCGGATGCGGATGCAGACCTGGAACGATGCGTGTGAGGAAGAGGGGCGGCCAGAAGATTTCTTCCGCACTGTCAGCTTCGAGCACCAGCCGGCGGAAGGCGATATCGGGCTCATCCGCCCGGTCCGCCGCTTCCCGTTCGTGCCGAACCGGCCCGAAAACCTCGATGCCGATTGCTTCGAGGCGTTCAACATCCAGGTCGATGGCCTGATGCGCCGGTTCGAGAGCACGCGCGGCTCGGCCATGATTATCGGTGTCTCGGGCGGGCTCGATTCCACCCATGCGCTGATCGTCGCGGCCAAGGTGTGCGACCGGCTCGGCCTGCCGCGCACCACCATCCGCGGCTATACGATGCCCGGCTTCGGCACCTCCGAAGGCACCAAGTCGAACGCGTGGAAGCTGATGGACGCGCTCGGCATCACCGCCGAGGAGATCGACATCAAGCCCGCCGCGCGCACGATGCTGGAGGCGATCGGCCACCCCTTCGGGCGCGGTGAGCCGGTGTACGACACGACCTTCGAGAACGTCCAGGCGGGCCTGCGCACCGACTACCTGTTCCGCCTCGCCGGGCAGCACAACGGCTTCGTGATCGGCACCGGCGACATGAGCGAGCTGGCGCTGGGCTGGTGCACTTACGGCGTGGGCGACCAGATGAGTCACTACGGCGTCAACGCCGGCCTGCCCAAGACGCTAATCCAATACCTTATCCGCTGGACCGCGCGCACCGATCAGCTCGACCCGGCGACCGACGCGGTGCTCGAGGCGATCCTAGCGCAGGAGATCAGCCCCGAACTCGTCCCCGCCGATGCCGACGGGCAAATGCAGAGCACCGAGGGCAAGATTGGCCCCTACGAGCTCAACGACTTCTTCATGCATCATGTGATCCGCTACGGGCAACGGCCGAGCAAGGTGGCGTTCCTCGCCTGGCACGCGTGGCGCGATGCCTCGAAGGGCAAGTGGCCGGCGGAATTCCCCGAGGGCGGCCGCAACCAGTACGATCTCGCCAAGATTGCACACTGGCTCGAGAATTTCGTGAAGCGCTTCTTCGGCTTCGCGCAGTTCAAGCGCAGTGCCTTGCCCAACGGCCCCAAGGTCAGCGCGGGCGGGGCGCTCAGTCCGCGCGGCGACTGGCGCGCGCCGTCCGATGCGGTGGCCGACGTGTGGGTCGAGGAACTGCGCGCGAGCTTGCCGCCACTCGGCTAGGCACAAAGCATGGGTCGCGGCGTTTAGGTTGCAACTGACGACGGAACCCACGCTTCATGGCCACCCTGACGGCGATCGCGACCGCGGTTCCCGACCTCGACTTCGAGAAGGACTATCGCCGCTGGGCGCTGTCCAAGCTGGGCGAAAGCCGCGAGGCGAAGCTCTACGACCGGATGGCGCAGCGCTCGGGCATCGAGCATCGCTGGTCGGTGCTGACCGAGGAGGATGCCCGGCTCGACGAGGGCATCGGCTTCTACGGCGGCGAGCCGCCGTCGACCGCCGCTCGCATGGCGATCTACGCGCGTGAAGCGCCGGACTTGGCGCTGAAGGCGATCGGCAAGTTGCCCGAGTTGGGCGAACCGACCCATATCGTCGTCGCGAGCTGCACCGGCTTCGTCGCGCCGGGGATCGACCAGATCATCGCCCGACGGCTCGGGCTGGCCGATGACATCGAGCGCGTGCTGATCGGGTTCATGGGCTGCTACGCCGCCGTCACCGCGCTTCGGACCGCGCGTCACATCGTGCGCTCGCAGCCCGATGCGCGCGTACTGGTGGTGACGGTCGAGCTGTCCTCGCTCCATCATGCCGAGGAGATGGACCTCGAGCCGCTGCTGATGGGCGCGCAGTTCGGCGACGGTGCTGCTGCCGCCATCGTCACGGGCGGCGGTGAGGGGCTGGCGCTCGGTGAGGGCATTTCCGCGGCGCTGGACGACAGCGAGGACCTGATCACCTGGCGGATCGGCGACACCGGCTTCCGCATGCGTCTGTCAGGCGAGGTGCCCGGGCGGATTGCCGCTGCCCTTGCCGATCCCGGAGTGCAGCAGCGGATAACCGGCGGGCAGATGCCGTGCAGTATCGATGCATGGGCGGTGCACGCCGGTGGCCGTTCGATCCTCGACGCGGTGGAAAAGGGCTTGCACCTGTCGCCCACCGCGCTCGACGAGAGCCGCGAGGTGCTGCGGATGTGCGGCAACATGAGTTCCTCCACGCTGATGTTCGCGCTCGAACGGATCATGCGCAAACAGCCCACCAGCGGGGTCGCGCTCGCCTTTGGGCCGGGGCTGGCGATGGAGGGCTTCCGCTTCGGCTGGTCCGATGCTGGCTGAACGCGCCACGCAGGACGAGCTGATGGACGACCCCGCGCTCGACGCGGGGACCTATACGCAAGTCCTGCACGATCTCGCGCAGGTCAACACCGTGACGATGGCGCGGCGGCCGACTTTGGCCTTCCTCGAGCGCGCCATCGGCACGCACAAGAGGTTCAACCTGCTCGATGTCGGGTTCGGCGATGGCGACATGCTGCGTGCCATCGCGAAATGGGCGGCGAAGCGTGGGGTCGAGGCGCGGCTGGTCGGGGTCGACCTCAACCCGCGCAGCGTTGCGGCGGCACGGGAAGCGACCGCCTTCTCCAACATCGACTACCGTACCGGTGACTACGCCGACTTGGCAGGCGAGGGCTGGGACTGCGTGGTCTCCAGCCTCGTGGCGCATCACATGACCCGCGAGCAGTTGATCGCCTTCCTGCGCTTCATCGACCGTGAGGCCAATGCGGGATGGCTGGTCAACGACCTTCACCGCCACGGCTTCGCCTACACCGGCTGGCCGCTGCTGAGCGCGCTGATGCGCTGGCATCCGATCGTGCGGCACGATGGGCACTTATCGATCGCGCGATCCTATCGCCCTGCCGACTGGCCGCCGCTGCTGGCGGAGGCGGGCGTCGAGGGCGCGCGGGTGTTCCGCGCGTTTCCGTTCCGGCTGTGCGTCGAGAAGCTCCGCTAATCCTCGGCGCGGGACCGGCGGGGAGTGTTGCCGCCATCACGCTCGCGCGGGCTGGAGCGGCGCCGGTGCTGCTGGACCGCGACGAGGTGGTCGGCGATGCGCTGTGCGGCGGGTTCCTGTCGTGGCGCTCGGCCGAGCGGCTGGGCGCGATCGGCGTTCATCCCCGTGATCTCGGCGGACACGCGGTGACCACGCTGGCGCTGATCGCCGGTGAGCGCGAGGCGACGGCGCCGTTGCCGGCGCCGGGCTATGGCTTATCGCGCCGTGCGCTCGACGACGCGCTGCGGGCGCGGGCGGTGGCCGATGGCGCCAAGCTGGTGATCGATCGCGCGCGGACGGTGCACCCCGGCATGGTCGAAGGCGAGCGCCGCGAGTGGCCGGCCGAGACGATCTTCCTCGCCACCGGCAAGCACGATGTGCGCGGTGAAGCGCGGCCTCGCGCAGCCAAAGACCCGGCGCTGGGGCTGCGGGTCCGCCTGCCTGCCAATGCAAAGCTGCAGGCGATGCTCGCGGAGCGGATCGAACTGCACTTGTTCGACGGCGGGTATGCCGGAATCGTGTTGCAGGAGGACGGCACCGCCAACGTCTGCCTGGCGCTGCGAAAATCGCTGCTGGCGGAAGTTGGCGGACATCCGCGCGCGCTACTCGACCGGCTGGCCACCGAGCACCCGCGCTTCGCCGAGCGCATGGTGTTCGCGCCGGCAGATCTCGCGGTCGATAGCGTGGGCTCGGTGCCCTACGGGTGGATCGCGCACGATACTGCTCCCGGAATCTACCGGCTCGGCGATCAGGCGGCGGTTATCCCCTCGCTCGCCGGCGAGGGCATGGCGATTGCGATGACGAGCGGCGAGATGGCCGCGCGGGCTTGGCTCGGAGGGGAGGACGCGGCGACATTCCAGCGCCGCTTCGCCGCCCGCGCGTTGCGCCCCGTGCGAACCGCGCAACTCGTGTGGGCGCTCGCCGAGCGAACGAGCGGCGCGCGCCTGCTCACCGCGCTCACCTCCGCCGCGCCGGTCCTCGCCCGCGTTGCGATGGCGCTGACGCGAATCTAGAGCTTGGTCACCCAGCCGTAGGGATCGGCCACGGTCCCGCGCTGGATGCCGACCAGCCGCTCGCGCAGCTTGACGGTGAGCTGGCCCGGACCGCCGGAGCCGATGGTAAATGCGTAGTCCGGCGCGGCAACCTTGCCGACCGGGGTGACCACCGCGGCGGTGCCGCAGGCCATTGTCTCCACCAGCCGGCCGCTCTGCGCATCGGCGCGCCACTGGTCGATCGCGTAGCGCTCCTCGCGCACGGTCAGGCCCTCATCGCGGAGGAGCTGGATCAGGCTGTCGCGGGTCACGCCGGGGAGGATCGTGCCGCCGAGCGGGGGCGTGATCACGCTCCCGTCGTCGAACACGAAGAACAGGTTCATGCCGCCCAGTTCCTCGATCCAGCGGCGCTCGACCGCGTCGAGGAACACCACCTGGTCGTGGCCCTTGGCGATCGCCTCGGCCTGCGGGACCAGGCTCGCGGCATAGTTGCCGCCGGTCTTGGCCGCGCCAGTGCCACCGGGGGCCGCGCGGACATAGTCCTGGCTGACCCAGATGCTCACCGCCGGAGCGCCCGACTTGAAGTAGTTGCCGGCGGGACTGGCGATGACGAGTAACTTGTATTCCTTCGCCGGCCGCACGCCGAGAAACGCCTCCGAGGCGAACATGAAGGGGCGCAGGTACATCGATCCGCCCTCGACCGTCGGAAACCAGTCGGCGTCCTTGAGCACGAGCTGGCGGCACGCTTCGACGAACAGGTTCTCGGGGATGTGCGGCATGGCGAGACGGTCGGCCGACTTGTTCATCCTCGCTGCGTTCACCTCCGGGCGGAACATCGCGAACGAACCGTCCGGGTGGCGGTAGGCCTTGAGGCCTTCGAAGATCTCCTGCGCATAGTGCAGCACCGCGCACGCCGGATCGAGCATCAGCGGCTCGCGCGGACCGATGCGCGCCGAGTGCCAGCCGCGATCCGCTTGGTAGTCGATCGTCACCATGTGATCGGTGAACACCGTGCCGAAGCCGGGATCGGCGATCGCCTGGGCGCGGGTCTCGCCCTCGACGGGCGCGGGGTGGGGCAGGTGGGCGAAGTCCATGTCGAGGCGGTTAAGGCGAGGGGCGCGGAGAGGCAAGTGGCACTCCCTTTCACCGCCCCAAGCAGCATCGTCACCCCGGGAAGCGAAGCTCTCCGAAGGAGACTTGATCCGGGGTCCCGCTCAGTTTTGAACGCCCCACTGCGGGAAAAGCGGGACCCCGGGTCAAGCCCGGGGCGACGGCTCAACAAAGCTGAACCGTCGAAATGAGAAGGGCGGCTCCTGCCTTGCAAGAACCGCCCTTCGCATGGTCAGCGGCCGGTGTGGCCGCCCACGAAGCCTCTATCGGCGATGGAAGTTACCGATAATGCTCCGCGAGGGTCGACACCGACCTCCCTGCTGAACCATGAGACATCGGTCACCTCCTTTCGCGCTTGAAAGCCAGACCCGTCGTTTCACCGCGGGCCGAGAGCTGCGTGGTTCGTCAGCCTCGAGCTACAATGTGAGTCCAAGTCGCGCCGAAGACAAGACTTGTATTCCACTTATTCGCTGTCAGAATCGGCGTTTCCGGCCTGCCTCCCGCGCCGGGCTTTCCACACTTCGGTCGCGCGCCCGTTGCTAGGACAATTTGTCCACTGCGGTTCGGCGCCCGGCTCGCTATAGCGGCGCCGATACAAGCGGAGTCGGACGATGGAACAGCCGGACGAAGGCAGGTGGGCCTGGGTCTTCAAAGCGGGTGCGCTCGGCCTGTGCCCGCGGTGCGGCAAGGGACACATGTTCAAGTCATGGCTCAAGGTCGCCGACACCTGCGAAGTGTGCGGGCTCGACTACCGCTTCGCTTCGCCCGACGATGGGCCTGCGTTCTTCTCGCTGACTTTCGTTGCCTTCCCGCTGCTGTTCTTCATCGTCTGGCTGCAGGTGGTGTTCGAGCTGTCGATGCCGGTGCTGTTCGCGATCGCGATCCCGCTGCTCGGCATCGGCTGCCTGCTGCCGCTGCGCCCGATCAAGGGCTGGCTGGTCGCTTCGCAGTACGTCAACCGCTCGCTCGAGGCGGGGACAGGCAAGCTGTGGGCCGACATGCACGCGCGCGAGGACGAGGCGCGATCCGGCGAGAAGCCCTGAGGCCGCTCGCCGGAGCTCAGTTCACAGCCCGAACCACCGCGCGATGTAATACGACGCGCAGATATTGGCATCGAGGTTGTAGCCGGTCGCGGTGCCGCACTGCGTCGTGCCGTTACCCGGATCGACCGGCTGGCCGTGGCCCATGCTGGTGATGGAGTACGTCTCCACCACCGGGCTGCCCGCGGTGTTGTTGTAGACCTTGTGCGGGTAGCCCGCGACCGTGTCGCTGACGTCGGCGGTCTGGTCCGCGCCGTTGACGTTGGTCCACTGCTCCATCGTCTCGTTGAAGTTGGCGTAGTTGACCGTGAGGTCCGCGGTTCCCTGCCACACCGACACGCGCGGGCGGGTGCCGCTGTAGGCGAACGCGCCGCGCACCAGATCGCCCCATTGCGCCGGGGTTTTGTTGACCGTGCCCCCATTGCACATCAGCGAAGAGCCGACCGTGGTCGCGCACTTGTACGGGACGCCAGCCAGCGGCGCGCCGGCGGCGAACACGTCGGGATAGGTCGCCAGCATCACGTTGGTCATCGCCGCGCCGGAGCTCAGCCCGGTGACGTAGATACGGCTGGTGTTGATGCCGTGGTGGCTGACCATCCAGTCGATGCCTTGCTTGATCGACAGCGGCTCGCCGGCGCCGCGCTGGTAGTCGCTCTTGACGAAGAAGTTCCAGCATTCCGAGCCGTTGTTGGCGGCCTGTTGCTGCGGGAACAGCAGCGCGAAGCCCATCTGGTCGGCCCACTTGGTCCAGCCGGTCTCGTCGTCCATGTCGGCGGCGGTCTGGGTGCAGCCGTGGATCACCACCACCAGAGGCGCGCCGGCGGTGAGATTGGCCGGCACGTATTCGTACATCAGGATGTTGCCGGGATTGGTTCCGAAGCCGGTCACCGGGGCCAACGCGTCGGCTGGGCTCGCTGCCGCTGCTGCCGCCAGCGCGGCCGCCACGGCAAGCGCCGTGAATTTCGTGTCTGTCATGGCTCTCTCCTCACCCGCTCGACTCTGTTTTAATTCACTAGCGAGTGAAGGAAGCGTATGCCTCGCAAAAGAGGGTGTCAATGAGGAGGGGGAGGCGGCGGCAGCGAGGTAACGAGCGCAAGCCCTAGACCACCGTCATCTTCGCGCCTCACCCAGTGATGCACCAACGTGCTGCGCGCAAAACCGTTCGGCAACTCCCACACCACCAGTGTCGCGCAATTGAAGTGCCTATCGCGGTAGCCGAGGTAGCAGAGGGTATGGGGCACTTCGACCAGGCGCGCCGGGCGCTGATCGGTCTTGTCTTGTTCGACGATGCGGTCCTGGAAATACGCCCAGTGCGCGGCGACGAACTGCTGCATTTCGGGGATCGTGGGCGGGGCGAAGACAGCTGGTCGGGACGGAACGTCCGCTTGCGCTGCGGGAGCTGCGAGAAGCCACGCGCACAGCACTGCCGTCGGTAGCAAGAGGCGCCGCACCGAGTGCGCGTGACGGTGCATCAACGACAGTCCTCGATCACGCGGGTCACCTCCGGCCAGCTCGGCAGGTACAGCGTCGGCGCGCCGGCGGCCTCGATGGCGAAGCGGCCTTTGGAAAACGCCATCGCGTCTAGCAGGGGATCGTTTGCATTGAGCGAGCCTATCCATGCATTGTTCTCGCCGATCGGCGCAGGCTGCACCGCGCGGGTCATGCTCTCGGTCCGCACGGTCAGGCGCGTGTCGGGCGCGAACGAACCCGCCCGCGCGAGGGTGATCGAGCCGACGCCGCGAGTGCAGCGCAAGGCGAACTGCATGTCCGACGCACCAGCGCCGAAAACCGCCGCGCTCCCCCGCGCGCTGGTTTCGTAGCGCCAGTCCCCTAGCGTCTGCGGCACGTCCATCCAGCTCGTGTAGGTCGGCACGGGCGTCGGCGTCGGCGTGGGGCGAGCGACGGGCCGCTCGACCGGCGGCGCGGGGGTCGGCGCGGGTGCGCGGGGGACGCAGGCCGCGCATGTGAGCAGCAGGGTGGTGATGGCGGCGCGGCGCAAGGACATGATTTCTCCCGGGTTCCCCGTTGACGCAACGCACGCTAGGCGATGCGGTGCCCATGGGAAAGAAGCGCCTCGACCAGCTGATCGTCGACCGCGGCCTCGCCGAAAGCCGCTCCCGCGCGCAGGCGCTGGTGATGGCGGGCCTCGTGTTCTCGGGCGAAACCAAGCTTTCGAAGAGCGGCCAGGCGATGCCCGAGGACACGCCCCTCGAGGTGCGCGGGCGCGACCACCCGTGGGTTTCGCGCGGCGGGATCAAGCTGGCTCACGCGCTCGATGTGTTCGCGCTCGATCCGGCGGGCGCGATCGCGATGGACATCGGCAGCTCGACCGGTGGGTTCACGGACGTGCTGCTGCAGCGCGGCGCGGAGCGGGTCTTCGCGGTCGATAGCGGCACCAACCAGCTTGCGTGGAAGCTGCGGCAGGACCCGCGCGTCACGGTGCTCGAACAGACCAGCGCGCGGGTGCTGACGCCGGGACTGATCGACTCGCCGTGCGGATGGGTGGTGTGCGACGCCTCGTTCATCGGGCTCGCCAAGGTGCTCGAACGACCGCTCGCGCTGGCGGCGCCAGATTGCCGGCTTGTCGCGCTGATCAAGCCGCAGTTCGAGGTAGGGCGAGAGGAGGTCGGCAAGGGCGGGGTGGTGCGCGCGCCCGAGCTGCACGCGCGGGTGTGCGACGAAGTGCGCGCGTGGCTCACCGGCATCGGCTGGACGGTCGACGGCCTCGCCACCAGCCCGATCACGGGGCCCGAAGGAAACGTCGAGTTCCTGATCGCTGCGCGCCGGGGCCAAGTTGCGCCCGCCGCCTCGCTCGGCCAAGACTCGCGCGGCACCGAATCGACGGAGGTGGAATGACCGGACTGGCATCGCGCGGGCAGCTCAGGGCGAGCCTCTTTCGCTGGGCGTTGTTCACCGTGCCGCTGGCCCTGCTGCTCGGCTTCCTGTCTGGCCGGGTCGGCAGCAATGCCGAGAGCTTCTGGTTCCAGTCGCTGGTGAAGCCCGACATCTTCCCGCCGCCGATGTGGTTCGGGATCGTGTGGTCGATCCTCTACGCCTTGATGGGCATCGCGCTCGCCATCGTCTGCGCCGCCTGGGGCGCGCGCGGGAGGACCGCGGCGATCGTCGCCTTCGCGCTGCAACTTGCGGTCAATCTGGCGTGGTCGCCGGTGTTCTTCGCCATGCACCGTATCCGCGAGGCGCTGATCGTGATCGGCGTGCTCGATGTGCTGGTGATCGTCACCATCGTGCTGTTCTGGCGGGTGCGCCGGGCGGCGGCGCTGCTGTTGCTGCCATATCTCGCGTGGATCGCCTTCGCCACGCTGCTCAACTGGGAGTTTCTCCAGGCCAACCCCACCGGCGGGCAGGACACGCAGAGCGGCGCGGTGCAGCGCTACGAATTCTGACCTTGCCCGTGAGGGCGCCGCGCGCCACATAGCCCGCCATGCAGAGCGAAAACCACCTCATCTCCGACCTCGTCAAGCTGGCCAACGCCGCCGCCGGCACCGCCGCGGGCATGGCGCGCGAAGTCCGTGAAGGCGCCAAGGGGCGGGTGCGTGAGGCGGTCGGCGGGCTCGATTTCGTCTCCCGCGAGGAGTTCGACGCGGTCAAGGACATGGCCGCGCGGGCTCGGGAGGAGAACGAGAAGCTCGGCGAGCGGATCGCTGCGCTGGAGGCGAAGCTCGCCGCGAAAGGCTGACAATTAGCAGGTGGGGAACAGCCCGCCGGTTGCGCGGTTGGGGCGAGGAAAGGCTCGCACCATGTTCACCCAGCTCAATCCGCCGATCCCCCTGCACGTGCTCGACAAGGGGGACGGCCTCGCGTTCGGCCTGATCGACTACGGGCCAGAGCATAACCTGCTGTGGATCACCGCGATCGACGCCACCGGCGAGATCTGGTGCGCGCCCAACCCCAAGGTGCGGATGCAGGCCAACTGGAGCATGGGCCGCGCCAAGAGCCCGGCGGTCACCGCCTCGAAGGAGCGGATGAGCGCCAAGGAGGGGATCGGAGAGGTTTGCGCCGATTGTACCGAGGCGCTGGCGCAGCGCGCCTAGACTTCGCGCGCCGCGCTACCGCCGCTGACCCGCCACACCGCGGCCCCGCCCAGGATCGGATCGAACGGCGCGGTCTCGGTGCCGGTGAACCATACCTGCGTGCCGCTGTTCGCCAGCCGCGCGAACAGCGCCTCGCGCCGGAGCGGGTCGAGGTGCGCGGCGACCTCGTCCAGCAGCAGCACGCCCGCGCGTCCCTGCGCGGCGAGTCCGGCGTGGGCGAGGGTGACCGCGATCAGCATCGCCTTCTGCTCGCCGGTCGAGCAGCGCTCCGCTGCATGGCCCTTGCCGGCCATCGTCACGCCGAGATCGTCGCGGTGCGGGCCTTCGAGCGTGCGCCCCGCCGCGCGGTCGCGCGTGCGGTTGG
>JAEWKG010000230.1 GCA_023386135.1 Pseudomonadota bacterium
CTTCGGGTGGTGTGTGTTTAAACCAATCGCTCAACAAGAACGTGCTGTCTTCGTCAAAGTTCGCATTGTCGAAGATCAGAAGAAATTCGCAGCCGTCAGGACCAAGTCCCTGAATGGAGTGCGGGATGCCGGATGGAAAATACCAAAGGTCGCCTTCAGCCACGTCGTCGATAAAGACGCGGCCATCCTGATCGATCGCAGTGAGCCGGGCGTTGCCCTTGATCATGTAAGACCACTCGACCTCTTTATGCCAATGCAGTTCGCGGATGCCGCCGGCGTTCAATCGCATATTGACGCCTGCGATCGTGTCCGACGCCGCAAGCTCGCGGGCGGTCACCTGCCGCGTCCATCCGCCGGTGCCCTGGCGGATATGCGAATCCGAGAAGGAGAATTTGAGGTTCGGCAGTGTGCCGTGATCGGTCTTGGGTGGATTGATGATGTCCGGATTTTCCGCATCGCGTATGGGATCACGCGGTCCCGGATCAGTGCCGCCATGATCTGCATCGCGTTTCGGTTCGATTGTACCTTGGTTCGTGCCTTGCGCTTGTGCGCTCGCTACAAAACTCGCTGCCCCCAATGCACCCAGCATAAGCCTGCGTGACAATTCCATCGAAGTCACCTTTCATGTTGAGAGGATAAGGCGTGGTCAATGACAGGTTCGGGATAAGGCTGTCATTGATGACATGTTCGAGATAAGGCCATTGTCAATGGCCGGTTCCGAAGCCCGCGAACACAGGATCGCGAGCGGGAACTGTTCGCGTGACCTCGCTCTGCGTCAGGCAGAAGCGAGATCACGCAGCCTTAATCAAGCTGCTTTGGCTGCTTTGGGCGAGACAGACAACGCACCAAGCTTGATCGTCACCTTCTCGATTGTCCCGGTGAAAGCGAACGGCAGCTTGTAGGTGAAGTCGATCGGCGATCCGATGTCCATGCCGATATCGACGCCTTCGCCGAGTGAGAATTGAATCGGAATTGTGCGCTCCAGCCGGCCTTCGGCAAGCGTCTTGCCGTTTGCACTGAGCGTGATCTGGCCGCCTTTGCCCATGCCGCCGCCGTCGTATTTGAAATCGACGACCAGCGTTGTCTTGCCTTTTGGCAAAGGCTCCTTCGCCGCAAACGTCATGCGTTCGGCGCCGAGGAAGTTGTAGACGAAGGTCGGTTTTCCGTCGCGCAAGTAAAGTCCATAGCCGCCTTCGAGGCCGCCATGGGTGATGATCATGCCCTCCGCCTTGCCGTCGGGCACTTCGATGTTCGCCGTGATCGTCCACGCCTTGTTGCACATCGGCGGCGAGGCGGCATCCGGAAGGCCTATCGTTCCCGGATAATAGGTCATCTCGCTGCGGCCCCGCGTGAGGCTCGGCCGACCCATCAACTCGGCGTTCATGCGGATGGTTGCACGCCAGTCCAACGGCAGCACGTTGTATTTTGCAGCCTCCACCCACCACATGTCCTGCAACTGCCGCAGCTTTTCGGGATGCTTTGCGGCGAGATCATTGGCCTGCGAAAAATCCTCGTCGATTTTGTAGAGCTCCCACGTTGCCTTGTCCGGGTCCCATTCAGCGCGGTTGGGATCCCACGGCACGAACGATGGCGACGAGGCCATCCAGCCGTCGTGATAAAGTCCGCGGTTGCAGCCGAGTTCGAAGTACTGCGTCTTGCGTTTGCTCTCCACCTTGGCGTCGTCGAACGTCGCGGCGAAGCTGACGCCTTCGATCGGCTTCTGCTTGATCCCGTTGAGTTCACTCGGAGCAGTGATGCCGCACACCTCATAGATCGTAGGAACGATATCGATGGTGTGCAGGAACTGCGGACGCAATCCGCCTTTGTCCGAGATACGTGCGGGCCATGAGATGATCATGGGGTTACGCGTTCCGCCAAAATGGCTCGCCACCTGTTTGGTCCACTGGAACGGCGCATTCATCGCGTGAGCCCAGGCGGACGGGAAGTGATTGAAGTGCTTGGGCCCACCCAGATCGTCGATCGCCTTGATGTTGTCCTGCCATTTCTCCGAGAAGCCGTTGAAGAACATGTTCTCACAGAGCGAGCCTTCAAGGCCGCCTTCGGCGCTCGCCCCGTTGTCACCCGCGATATAGATGACCAGCGTGTTCTCGGAGCCCGGTAACTGTTTGCAAGCATCGACAACACGGCCAAGTTCATAGTCGCATTGCTCGGCGTAACCGGCGAACACCTCCATCATGCGTGCATAAAGTCGCTTCTGGTCGGCATTGAGCGAATCCCACGCGGGCAGGCCGCGCGAGCGCTCCGTCAGTTTGGTGTCCTGCGGAACGACGCTGAGCTTCTTCTGTCGCGCGAGCGTCTCTTCGCGATAGGCATCCCACCCCTGGTCGAACTTGCCTTTGAAATTATCGATCCATTTCGTCGGGGCCTGATGCGGTGCGTGGGTTGCGCCGGTCGCGACATAGAGGAAGTAGGGTCTGTCAGGAGCGATGCTCTTGGCCTGTCTCACCCAGGCGATGGCCTTATCGGCAAGATCGGTCGTCAGGTGGTAGTTCGGATCACTAGACGCCGGCACCAGGTCGCGATTTTGATAGAGGATCGGATTCCAGTGGTTCATGTCTCCGGCGTTGAAGCCGTAGAAGTAATCAAAACCTAATCCGTTGGCCCATCGATCGAACGGGCCGGCGGCGCTCGTCTCCCATGTCGGCGTGTTGTGGTTCTTGCCGATCCACGCCGTCATGTATCCGTTCTGGCGCAGCACTTCGCCGACCGTGCCGCAGCTCCTTGGAAGAATGCAGGTATAGCCGTCGTATCCCGTCGCAAGTTCGGTGATGCCAGCGAACGATGTGGAATGGTGATTTCGTCCCGTGATCAGCGCAGCGCGCGTCGGGCTGCAAAGGGCCGTGGTATGAAAATGATTGTAGCGGAGACCCTCGGCGGCAAGCTTGTCCATGGTCGGGGACGGAATCCCGCCGCCAAACGTGCCGTACTGGCCGAAGCCGCAATCATCGATGAGAATGAGCAGAATGTTCGGAGCGCTCTGCGGCGCAGCAACAGGTTTTGGAAATTTCGCCGGATCGGATTCGAGATAGGTTCGGCCGATGTTGCCGGTGAAATGAAAATCTGGCCGGGGCAGCACGTCAGGCGTGTGCGCTTCCACAGGCTCGGTTGTCTCCGTTTTCGTCTTCTCCTGTCGTGACATTCTGCATCTCCATCAACGATGTTTCCGTTTTCAGTGCAGTGAATGGGGTCGCATGTCGCCTTGCGATCGGCGTCGATCCGCCGCGGTGCCATCAATTTAGAAGTAGGGTTTCCTTCGCCAACTAAGCCATTTGGGGGATGGCTTGTCGTGATCGCCCTTGGCTCAGCCCATACAGACCTCAAAGGTGCGGGTGAGGGGCGAGTCGGTACGACTGTCGAGATGGCAGGCGCTGGATTGGCTCGAAGCAGTAGGCTGTCTACTTCCGCCCCGGCGCATGTGACGAATAACCCGCCAACGCGGTGGTGAGGTTGTCCGCGAGAAAATCCGAGAACGCCTGCGCGATGGGCGGCAGCGTGCGGTTGGCTTTCTTGATCAAATTGATGGGCCGAGAAAAATTGCTGTCGTTGATCTTGCGGCTGCGCAAGGTTCGCTCCGCCGCGATTTCGCGGGCGGAGATCGGCAGGATGGCAAGGCCAATACCAGCTTTGACCATGCCGATCGCCGTCATCATGTAGGTCGCTTCCGAGGCAGGGTTCGGCGCAGCGCCTGCTTTACGGAAAGCCGCATCCGTCACCGCGCGTACGCTCGTGCCCTGATACATCAGAATAAGGGGATGTTCGGCCAGCGTCGCAGCCGTCACCTTGGCGGCGTTGGCGATGGCGTGGTTCTTCGGATAAACCACCACCATCTCGTCGCGCGCGGCGAACAGGTTGGTCACATCGGGGAATTTCGTATCGCCCGCAGTGAGCCCGAGATCGACATCCTCGGAGCGCACCAGAGTGAGTACATCGCGCGCGATCACATCCTTCAGCACGAAGGTGACGCCGGGATAGTCCTCGCGGAATTGCTTGATGACGTCGGGCAGCACGCCAGCGGCAAACGAGGGCAGGGCTGCGATGCGCACCACGCCGCGCCGTTCCGAGGCGATGTCCTGAACATCGAGCAGCACGGAATCGAGATCCTGCAACGCGCGCTCCAGCGCGGGCAGCAATTGCTGGCCGATGCGTGTGAGGTCCACAGAGCGCGGGTTGCGATCGAACAGCCGCAGGCCGAGGGTCTCTTCAAGCCGCTTGATCTGAACCGTCAGCGTCGGCTGGGAGATGTGGAGGGCAGAGGCCGCCTGCGTGAAGCTGCGCAACTTCGCAACCGCAACAAAGGACCGCAACTGTCTGACACTGACATCCATAGAGGATCTCTATCGCTGCGATTGAATCATTTCAATTGCATAATACGCGGGCAG
>JAEWKG010000291.1 GCA_023386135.1 Pseudomonadota bacterium
ATCTCCACCCCTTCGGTCGGCAGCGGCACCAGAATCTGCGACTGGCGCGCCGAGGCCGGCGAATCCTCGTCGCCGGTGCGGACCATGGTGATCATCACCTTGCAGCGCGGGTCGCCGGCGCCCGAGATGTAGTGCTTCTCGCCGTTGATGACATACTCGTCGCCGACGCGAACCGCGCGGGTGTCGATGTTCTTGGCATCCGAACTCGCGGTGTTGAGCTCGGTCATGCAGAAGGCCGAACGAATCTTGCCTTCGAGCAGCGGCTTCAACCACTGCTCTTTCTGCTCGGGCGTGCCGACCCGCTCGAGCACCTCCATATTGCCGGTGTCGGGCGCCGCGCAGTTCATGATCTCCGAAGCGAGCCGGTTCTTGCCCAGCTCCACCGCGATGTAGGCGTAGTCGAGGTTGGACAGCCCTTCGCCAGTGTGCGCGTCGGGGAGGAAGAAGTTCCACAAGCCTTCGGCCTTTGCCCGGTCCTTGGCCTTCTCCAGCACTTCGAGCTGGCCGGGCGCATAGTCCCAGATATCGGGCCGCCCCTCGCCCAGCCGGTGGAATTCTTCCGAGGCTGGCTGCACCACCGCCTCGATGAACTCCTTGACCTTGTTGTATAGCGGCAGCGCCTTGTCCGACATGCGGAGGTCGTTGAGTTCATCCTGCGGATTGAGCGCGAAGCCGGACTGCGAACGTTCGGTGGTCATATGATGTCCTTCGTCTCTCGAAACCGGCGCCGCGCCGGGGTGTGGCTGGGTCGAATGTGCGGGCGATGTTGGCCGGTCGAATCCGGTTTGCCAATCCTGCCAGCCAAGAAGTTTTACTTCGCCACCGTTTCACGCCCAGCCCAGCTTGCCCCCCGGCTACCTTTGGTGTGTTGCCGTCGGCGGCCGGGCTGACGACATGGCCGCACATGACGGCGACCCTGACTCACCTCCAGCGGCTGGAAGCAGAAGCGATCCACATCATGCGCGAGGTCGTGACTGAAGCCGCGCGGCCGGTCATGCTCTATTCGGTCGGCAAGGACAGCGCGGTGATGCTGCACCTCGCGCGCAAGGCGTTCTATCCCGCGCCGCCGCCGTTCCCGCTGCTCCACGTCGACACCACCTGGAAGTTTCGCGACATGTACGCGCTGCGCGACCGCATGGCGCGCGATTCCGGCATGGAGCTGCTGGTGTGGCAGAACCCCGAGGCCAAGGCGCGCGGGATCAATCCGTTCGACCACGGGCCCTTGCACACCGACATGTGGAAGACCGAAGGGCTCAAGCAGGCGCTCGATCACTACGGCTTCGACGCGGCGTTCGGCGGCGCGCGGCGCGACGAGGAGAAGAGCCGGGCCAAGGAGCGGGTATTCTCCTTCCGCACCGCCAGCCACGGCTGGGACCCGAAGAACCAGCGGCCCGAGCTGTGGAACCTCTACAACGCGCGGAAGAACAAGGGCGAGAGCATCCGGGTATTCCCGATCTCGAACTGGACCGAACTCGACGTGTGGCAATACATCCAGCTCGAAGGGATCGACATCGTCCCGCTCTACCTCGCCGCGCCGCGCCCGACGGTGGAGCGCGACGGGTTGCTGCTGATGGTCGATGACGACCGCTTCCCCTTGCGCGAAGGCGAGACGCCGGTGATGCGGTCGGTCCGCTTCCGCACTTTGGGCTGCTACCCGCTGACCGGCGCGGTCGAGAGCGAGGCCGCGACCTTGAGCGAGGTGATCCAGGAGACGCTGCTCACCACCACCTCCGAACGCCAGGGCCGCGCGATCGACAAGGACGCGGGCGGCGCGGGGATGGAAGTGAAGAAGCAGCAGGGGTATTTTTGACCGGCCGCGTCACCCTTCAGGGTGACGAAGGGTCAACCCCGGACTTGATCCGGGGTCAGGCTCCTTCGCGCCCCCAAAGAAAAGGCCCAGCCCCGTGTCGAGCACGGGGCGACGAGATATTTTGCGATGAATGAAGCTCCCGCCTACGTCACCGACGCGCTGATCGCCGAGGACATCGACGCCTACCTCGCGCAGCACCAGCACAAGACGATGCTGCGCTTCATCACCTGCGGCAGCGTCGACGACGGCAAGTCAACCCTGATCGGACGGCTGCTCTACGACAGCAAGATGATCTTCGAAGACCAGCTGGCGGCGCTCGAAAGCGACAGCAAGCGGGTCGGCACGCAAGGGCAGGAGATCGACTTCGCGCTGCTGGTCGACGGCCTCGCCGCGGAACGCGAGCAGGGCATCACGATCGACGTCGCCTACCGCTTTTTCTCGACCGAGAAGCGCAAGTTCATCGTCGCCGATTGCCCGGGGCACGAGCAGTACACCCGCAACATGGTCACCGGCGCGAGCACCGCGGACCTGGCGGTGATCCTGGTCGATGCGCGCAAGGGCGTGCTCGTCCAGACCCGGCGGCACAGCTACCTGTGCCACCTGCTCGGCATCAAGAACGTGGTGCTGGCGGTGAACAAGATGGATTTGGTGGGTTACGACCGGGCCACCTTCGACGCGATCGTCGCCGACTATGCCGCGTTCGCCGAAAGCATCGGCATCGCAGCGTTCACCGCGATCCCGATCTCGGGGTTCAAGGGCGACAACATCACCGCCGCACCATCAGCGAACACACCGTGGTACGACGGTCCCAGCCTGGTCGAGCACCTCGAAAGCGTCGAGGTGCTGAGCGGCGTCGATGCCGGCAAGCCGTTCCGCATGCCGGTGCAATGGGTCAACCGCCCCAACCTCGACTTCCGCGGCTTCGCCGGCCTGATCGCGACCGGCCGCGTCAGGTCAGGCGACGCGGTGCGGGTGCTGCCCTCGGGCAAGACCACCATCATCGCGCGGATCGTGACACTCGACGGGGACCTCGACGAGGCGGTCGCCGGCGAGTCGGTCACGCTCACCTTCGCCGACGAGATCGACTGCAGCCGCGGCGATGTGATCGCGACTGCCGACGATCCGCCGCAGGTCGCCGACCAGTTCGAAAGCACGCTGGTGTGGATGGCCGACGAGCCGCTGATCCCGGGCCGCGGCTACTGGCTCAAGCTCGCCACCCAGACCGTGTCTGCGACCATCGCCGAACCCAAGTACGAGATCGACGTCAACAGCCTCGAACACCTCGCGGCCAAGACGCTGGAATTGAACCAGATCGGCGTCGCCGAGCTGACCACCGACAAGCCGGTAGTGTTCGAGCCCTACGCCGACAACCGCACGCTCGGCGGGTTCATCCTGATCGACAAGATCACCAACGCGACGGTCGCCGCGGGCATGCTGCACTTCAGCCTGCGCCGCAGCCAGAACGTGCACTGGCAGCCGACCGACGTCACCCGGCAGCACCACGCGGCGCTCAAGAACCAGGCACCGCGCGTGCTGTGGTTCACTGGCCTCTCGGGCTCGGGTAAGTCGACCATTGCCAACGAGGTCGAAAAGCGCCTCGCCCTGATGAACCGGCATACATTTCTGCTCGACGGCGACAACGTTCGCCACGGGCTCAACAAGGACCTGGGCTTCACCGAGGCCGACCGGATCGAGAACATCCGCCGCGTCGGCGAAGTCGCACGGCTGATGGCCGACGCCGGCCTGATCGTCCTCACCGCCTTCATCAGCCCCTTCCGCGCCGAGCGCGACATGGTCCGGGCGATGCTGCCCGAAGGCGAGTTTGTCGAAATCTTCGTCGATACGCCGCTCGAGGTGGCCGAAGCACGCGATGTGAAAGGGCTCTACAAGAAGGCTAGAAGCGGGGAGCTCAAGAACTTCACCGGCATCGACAGTCCCTACGAAC
>JAEWKG010000002.1 GCA_023386135.1 Pseudomonadota bacterium
GTGGAGCTTCGTGCGCGGGGGCTGGACTCCGACCGAGGCGCTGCGGGCCGGCACGATCGCGCCCGCGCGGTCGCTCGGGATGGACCGCGACATCGGCAGCCTCGAGCCGGGCAAGCTCGCCGACCTCATCGTCCTCAACGCCGATCCCAGCATCGACATCGCCAACTCGGACAAGATCGACCGGGTGATGCTCGGCGGCCGGCTTTACGACGCGAGGACGATGAACGAGGTTGAGACCGGCACCGCCAAGCGCGCGCCGTATTGGTGGGAAGGCGGCGCGTCCGGCTCAGGCTCGCAGTCGCCCGGCCACGCCGGGACGTTCGGCGACGGGTCGGGTGATTAGTTCGCCGGCCTAGTTCGCCCGCACGTGGCGTAAGTAGCCGTCGACCTTGCTGCGTAGGGTCGACGCCTGCGCCTTGAGCTCGCTTGCCGAGCTCAGCACCTGCGAGGCGGTGGCGCCGGTCGAGAGCGCGGTCTCGCGCACCTGCACGACGTTGGCGCTCACTTCCCCAGTGCCGCGCGCGGCAGTGTCGATGTTGCGCGCCAGCTCCTGTCCCGCGACCGACTGCTGATCGACCGCCGAGGCGATCGAGACCGCGGTCGATTCGAGCTGCTGCACCTGGCTTGCAATCGACTGCAACGCGCCAACACTGGCACCGGTCGATTCCTGCATCGCCTTGATCTGGCCGGCGATCTCCTCGGTCGCCTTGCTGGTCTGCGCCGCGAGTTCCTTGACCTCGCTCGCCACCACCGCGAACCCGCGACCCGCCTCGCCGCTGCGCGCTGCTTCGATCGAGGCGTTGAGCGCCAGCAGATTGGTGCGCCGCGCGATCGAGCCGATCAGTTCGACGATCTCGCCGATCTGGTCGGCCGAGTGTGCCAGTGCCTTGACCGTGCCGTCGGCCTGCTCGGCCGCGGTGGTCGCCTCACGCGCCAGCACCGCCGACTGTGCGGCCTGGCGGCTGATCTCGCCGATCGACATCGCGAACTCGTCGCTCGCAGCCGCCGCCGCCGAAACCCCCGACGAGGCTTCGTTCATCGAGCGCGAGACGCTGTCGATCTGGTGCGAGGACTGCTCGGCCGCGCCCGCCATCGTGCTCGCCGCGCCCTCGAGCTGGTCCGCCGCCGAAGCGACCGCGTTCACCACCGCGCTGACTTCGCGGTCGAAGTCGGCGCTCAGCTGCAGCAGCATGCGCTTCTGCTCCTCGCGCGCCTCCTTGCGGCCCTCGAACATCTCGTCGAGCTTGTAACCTGACTTCACGAACACCTCGAACGCGCGGGCCATCCCGCCGATCTCGTCGGTCCGGTCGAGGTAGCGCAGCTTGTGACCGCGGTTGCCGGTCGCCAGGCTGACCATGTCCGCGGTCAGCTCGTGCAACGGGCCGGCCGTGTCGATCACCCCGCGCCGCAGCGCCATGCCGATCACCACGACGGTAAAGGCCCATAACGCACCGATTGCCGCCATCACCGGACCGGCGCCCGCCACATCGCTCGCGCCCAGCACCCAGAAGAAGGCCGCCGTCACGAACGTCAGCGAGGCGAGCGGCACGCCGGCCAGCAGCTTGAACTTGCGGTCGAGCGGCAGGTTGTTGAACCACGCCTGCAGCGGCTGGCGCTGGGCGTCGGCCGCGACCGCGCCGTCGGCGAGCGTCACGCTCGCGATCTCCTCGCTCAGGGTTTCGGCTTGGAAGGTGGTGACTGCGTTCATGCTGCCCTCGTTGCCCCGGCGGGCCTGGCGTTTGCGGTTGTGCCCAGATGCGCGCCAATCTCGTCGGCGGGCATCGCCTTGTAGTAGAGCCAGCCCTGGATCTGGTCGCACCCGGCGGCGCGGACGAGATCGGCTTGCTCCTGTGTCTCGACGCCCTCGGCGGTGACGTCCATGTTCATCGCCCGCGCGACCGAGATGCTGGAGAGCATCATCGCGCGGCTGCCGTCGTCGTCCTGCGCCTGGGTCACCAGCGAGCGGTCGAGCTTCAATTTCTCGAAGCGGAACTGGCGTAGGAAGCCGATCGAGGCGTAGCCGGTGCCAAAGTCGTCGAGCGCGATCTGCACGCCGAAGCCGCGAATGACGTTGAGGCAGCGTTCGGCGATGACCGGGTCGATCACGAGGCACGTCTCGGTGATCTCGAGCTCGAGCCGCTCGGCCGGAAAGCCGGTCTCCTCGAGGATCTGCCCGAGCTGGATGGGGAATTCGGGATTGCGCAATTGCGCGGCGGATATGTTGACCGACAGCTTGATCCCCGGCCAGGCGAGCGCGTCGCGACAAGCCTGTTCGAGCACCCACAGGCCGATTCCATTGATGAGGCCCGATTCCTCGGCCACCGGGATGAACACGTTGGGGCCGATCTTCTTGCCGTCGGGCCGTTCCCACCGCAGCAGCGATTCCACCGCGACCACCGCGCCGGAGCGGGCATCGACGAGCGGCTGGTACACCACCTCGAACTCGCCCTTGGCGAGCGCGCCCCGCAGCTCTTCGTCGAGGCGCTGGGTGGCTTCGCGGTTGCGGTCGAAGTCGTCGCTGAACCAGGTGCAGCGCATCTTGCCGCCGCGCTTGGAGGCGTACATCGCCACGTCGGAGCGGCGCAGCAGCTCCGACGAGCCGAGACCGTCGTTGCCCACCGAACGCGAGAGGCCGACGCTGGCGCCGATGATGATCCGGCGTTCGTCCACCGGCACCGGCGATGACAGGCGATCGAGCAGCGTGCGCGAGATGCCTTCGAGGATCGTGCCGGCGACCGGCCCGACCTTGAGGATGGCGAACTCGTCGCCGCCGAGGCGATAGCAGCGCGCTTCGTCGCCGCAGATTTCCTGCAGCACGTGCGACACTTCGACCAACACCTGGTCGCCGACGACATGGCCGTAGTGATCGTTGACCAGCTTGAACCCGTCGAGGTCGATCAGCGCGACGGCGACCTCTTCGCCAGGCCGTGCATTGCGCGCCGCGTCTTCATGGAGCGCGCGACGGTTCGGCAGGTTGCTGAGGCTGTCGGTGCGGCTGAGGCCTTCCAGGCGCACCACGTGCGTCAGGCCGAACCGGCCTAGCGCGAAGACAGCGGCAGCGTAGATCACGATGCACACCGCGGCGATCCAGATCAGCGCGTCATGCGGCAGGTCCGCACCAGCGACCAACAGGCTGGCGAAGGCGCCGAAAATGCCGGACAGGACGACGAGCGGCGCGAACACCAGTACGCGCGATCCCATCGCCGACTTGTACCCGCGTACGATCACCCCGACCCCCCAAGGCGCTGCCGTGGTCCGGCTGCGAATGATCTGCGTAGCGCGCATTGCCTAACGAACGGCTAAGCCGATCTTTACCGTCTGCCGCCGCGCGCGACGGAGGGGGCAAGTGCCGGAGGGACGCGGCGATAGAGGCCGCTGGTGTCGCATGCCGGGGCAAACGCTTCGGAATGACCGGTGACCGTTTCGCCCGCGCCGATCATCAGCCAGCCATCGTCGGCGGTCGCTTCGGCGAGGCGGCCGAACGCCTTGGCGCGATTGGCCGCGGCGAAGTAAAGCAGCACGTTGCGGCACAGCACGAGGTCGAAGCGGCCCGGCCCGGGGGCCGCATCGAGCACGTTGCGCCGCTCGAAGCGGATCGGCCGTCGCAGCTCGGGGCGCGGGCGCCAGCCCTCGGCGCCTTCGTTGAACCAGCGCAGCATCTGCGACACACCGAGCCCGCGCTGGATCTCGAACTGCGTATAGATCCCGCCGCGCGCGGCCTCGATCGCGCGTCCCGAGATGTCGGTGCCGAGGATGTCGATCCGCCAGCCCTGCCAGCGCGCGGGCTGGTCGGCGAACATCATCGCCAGCGACAGAGCTTCCTGCCCGGTCGAACAACCCGCCGACCAGATCGACAGCCGCCTGGTGTCGGCGCGCTTGGCGGCGAGGTCGGGCAGCACTTCCGACCCGAGCAGGTCGAACATGATCCGGTCGCGGAAAAAGTACGTTTCGTTGTTGAGCAGCGCCTCGACCACCTCATGCGCCAGCCGCTCCTCGCGCGCATCGGCGAGCATGCAGACCAGCTGGTCGAGGTTGGAGATGCCCCGCTCGCGGAACAGGCCGGCGAGCGCGGTGTCGATCCGCCAGCGACGGTTGGCGGTGAGCTGCTGGCCGGTGCGCGCGAACAGCAGGTCCGCGATGATGCGCTGCGAAACCTCGCTCATGCCCGGCGCGCTTCCGTGGCGAGCGCCAGCGCGGATACCCGCGCGGCAATCTGGTCGGGCGGCAGCACCGCGGTCGCAAGGCCGGCCTCGGCGATCGCCCGCGGCATCCCCCACAC
>JAEWKG010000010.1 GCA_023386135.1 Pseudomonadota bacterium
GCTCGGGCCGAACGGCGCCGGCAAGACCACGCTGATCGGCGCGGTGTGCGGGCTGGTGCGGGTAACCGACGGGACGATCACCGCGTTCGGGCAGGACCTGGCGCACCACTGGCGTGACGCGCGGCGGCGCATCGGTCTGGTGCCGCAGGAACTCGGCTTCGACATGTTCGAGACTGTCGAGCGCGGCGTGCGGTATTCGCGCGGGCTGTTCGGCCTCGCGCCCGATGCCGCGAGGATCGAGGAGGTGCTCCGCTCGCTCAGCTTGTGGGAGAAGCGGCACGATCAGATACGCGCACTGTCGGGCGGGATGAAGCGGCGTGTGCTGATCGCCAAGGCACTCGCGCACGAGCCCGAGCTGCTGTTCCTCGACGAACCGACCGCCGGCGTCGACGTCGAATTGCGGCGCGACATGTGGCGCCAGATCGACCGCCTGCGCGATCAGGGCGTGACGGTGATCCTTACCACCCACTACATCGAAGAGGCCCAGGAAATGGCCGACCGGGTAGGGGTGATCGACAAGGGGCGCTTGCTGCTGGTCGACGAAAAGGACGCACTGATGGCGAAGCTTGGCCGCACTGAGGCGCGCTTCCGCCTGTCGGTGCCGCTCGCCGCGGTGCCCGACAGCCTGTGCGCCTATCCGCTGCACCTGGAGGACGACGGCCTGACGCTCGCATATCGCGGCGGCGACGGGGCGGGGAAGGGCAAGGAGGAGGTTGCCGGGATCGCCCAGACGCTGCCGCAGCTGGGCATTGCCTACACCGCGCTCGACCAGAAGGAATCGAGCCTGGAAGACATCTTCGTCGGCCTCGTGGAGCGCGAGGAGGCGGCGGCATGATCAACTGGCGCTCCACCTACGCGATCTACCGCAACGAGCTGATGCGGTTCATGCGCACCGTGTTCGGCTCGCTGGTGTCGCCGGTGCTCACCACCAGCCTCTACTTCATCGTCTTCGGTGCCGCGATCGGCGGGCGGATGAACGCGGTCGGCGGGGTCGATTACGGCGCGTTCATCGTGCCCGGCCTGCTGATGCTGACCCTGCTCAGCGAGAGCACCAGCAACGCAAGCTTCGGCATCTACATGCCGCGCTTCACCGGCGCGATCTACGAGCTGCTGTCGGCGCCGGTCGGAGTGGCCGAAACACTGCTTGGCTTCGTTGGCGCGGCAGCGACCAAGAGCCTGATCCTCGCCGCGGTGATCCTCGCGACGGCCAAGATCTTCGTCGATTACCAGATCGCGCATCCGCTCTATGCGCTGCTGTTCATCATCCTGGTGTCGGCGAGCTTCTCGCTGCTTGGTTTCATCCTCGGCGTCTGGGCCGAGGGGTTCGAGAAGCTGCAACTCGTCCCGATGCTGATCCTCACCCCGCTGACCTTCCTCGGCGGCACGTTCTATTCGATCGACATGCTGGCCGAGCCGTGGCGGACCGTCGCGCTGTCCAACCCCATCGTCTATCTCGTCAACGGCCTGCGCTGGACATTCTACGGCAAGGCCGACGTCAGCATCGGCGTATCTCTCGGGCTGACGCTGGCGTTTCTCGCCATCTGCGTTACGGTGATCGCGTGGATTTTCCGCTCGGGCTGGCGCCTCAGGAGCTGAAGTCGGCGCTTTCCAGCCGCGTGTCCTTGTAGGGCACGAAGCGGCGCGTCAGCCGTTCGAAGAACCCCGCCCCGATGCGCTCCGCGAAGCGCTGCGCCTGCTCTAGATCGGTGTACCATTTGCCGGTGCGGGTGGGGGTGACGAAGCGATATTTGGTCATCTCAGCCGCACAATGAAGTTCGCCGCCGGCAGTTCCTTTCTTGCGCGAGATTAGAATATGGCAACCCGAAGGCAGGGTGGCGGCGCGCGGCACGAGCGGCTAGGCCGCCCACATGCTGCGCCCGATCCTGATCCTCACCGTCGCCGTCGTCGCTACGCCCGCGCATGCGGAAATCCCGCAACCGGTGCGCGCGATGATCGATGCCGCCATCGCGACAGGCGACCGCGGCAAGGTCGATGCGGTGATCGAAGTCGCCAAGGCCACCAACCCCGGCGACGCCAACGAGATCGATGCGATCCGCGGCAGCTTCCTCGCGCGATTGCAGGATCGCGCTACGCCCGCGCCGACTCCGGCCCCGGCCGCCGAGCGACGGACCGGACTGTTCGACCTGTGGAGCGGCAGGGGCGAGGTGAGCGGTTTCCGCGCCACCGGCAATTCGGCGAGCGAGGGGTTCACCGGCGCGCTGACGCTCACCCGCAAGGGGCCGGAGTGGACGCACAAGGTCGCGGTCCGCGCCGACGTGCAGCGTTCGCATGGCCAGGCGACGCGCGACCAGTTCGTCGCCTCCTACGAACCGCGCGTGGAGGTCGACCAGGACCTGTTCGCCTACGGCCTCATCCAGTACGAGCGCGACCGCTTCCAGGGCTTTGCCGCGCGCTATTCGCTGTCCGGCGGGCTCGGTTACCACGTGTTCGACGGCCCGCGACTGGACCTGTCGCTCAAGGCTGGGCCCGCGTTCCGCTACACCGAATTCACCGCCGGCGAGCGCGACCGGCGCCTCGCGGGGCTGGTGGGGCTCGATTTCGACTGGAAGGTCACCGACGCGCTCAAGCTGACCCAGACGGCCAACGCGGTCACGGAGACCGGCGGTGCGGCGCTGGCGATCATCGATTCGCGCAGCACGACGCTCAATCTCGTCACCGGGCTTGAGGCGAAAGTGACCGATCGCCTGACCACGCGCGTGTCGTATGCGGTCGATTACGACAGCAACCCGGCGGCGACCCGCGCGGCCACCGATACGATGACGCGCTTCGGCCTCGTCTACGGTTTTTGAGCCCGCACGCATGAGCCGATTTTCGTTCTCGATCCACGCGACAGACGGCAAGGCGCGGACCGGCACCATCCGGATGCGCCGTGGGGAAATCCGCACGCCGGCGTTCATGCCGGTCGGCACCGCCGCGACCGTTAAGGCGATGAAGCCGGAGGGCGTGCGCGCGACGGGCGCCGACATCCTTCTCGGCAACACCTATCATCTGATGCTGCGCCCTGGTGCCGAGCGCGTGGCGCGGCTGGGCGGTTTGCACAGGTTCATGAGCTGGCCGCGCCCGATCCTGACCGACAGCGGCGGGTACCAGGTGATGAGCCTCGCTTCATTGAGGAAACTCAACGAGGAGGGCGTGTCCTTCTCCAGCCACATCGACGGGTCGAAGCACCTGCTGACGCCCGAGCGATCGATGGAGATCCAGCGCCTGCTGGGCAGCGACATCGTCATGGCGTTCGACGAATGCCCCCGGACCGACCGCTCCTTCGCCGAGATCGAGGCGAGCATGGAGCTGTCGATGCGCTGGGCGAAGCGCAGCCGCGATGCGTTCGACGCGGGTGGTGAGCACGCGGAACAGTCCGCGCTATTCGGCATCCAGCAGGGCGCGCTCGACGAAAGCCTGCGTGCCCGTTCCGCCGCCGCTCTGCGCGAGATCGGCTTCGACGGCTACGCGATTGGCGGCCTCGCAGTGGGCGAGGGGCAGGAGGCGATGTTCGCCACCCTCGATTTCGCGCCCGGTCAGTTGCCCGAGGATCGCCCGCGCTACCTGATGGGAGTCGGCAAGCCCGACGACCTGGTTGGCGCGGTGTTGCGCGGGGTCGATATGTTCGACTGCGTCTTGCCGACCCGTTCGGGCCGTAACGGGCAGGCCTTTACGTGGTCCGGCCCGGTCAACCTGCGTAATGCCCGCCACGCCGAGGACCCGGAGCCGCTCGACCCGCGTTGCGCTTGCGAGGTGTGCGGCACCTACAGCCGCGCCTACCTGCATCACCTGACGAAAGCCGGCGAAATGCTCGGCGCGATGCTGCTGACCGAGCATAACCTGTCGTTCTATCAGCAACTGATGCAGGCGATGCGCGATGCGATCGGCGAAGGGCGGCTCGATGCCTTCGCAGCCGGTTTCCGGCGCGACTACCTGCGCTGAAACGAAAAGGGCGGCCGTTGCGGGCCGCCCTTTTGTTGTTCGGTCAGGACCGGATCAGCGCGAGTAGAACTCGACGACCAAGTTCGGTTCCATCGTCACCGGGTAGGGCACCTCGTCCAGCGTGGGCACGCGGGTGAAGGTGATCTTGTCGGTGCCGTCGGCGCTGACGTAGTCGGGGATGTCGCGCTCGGGCAG
>JAEWKG010000100.1 GCA_023386135.1 Pseudomonadota bacterium
GGCGCGGTAGCGGGCGGTGCATCGGCGGGCGGTGCGCCGGCTGGAGCGGTCCCCGCCCCCGCGCCGCGCCGGCGTCCGCCGAAGCCGCCGCTACCGTCGGCCGGCAATGCGCACATGCGGGTGCGGAACTCGGCCACCCGCGCCGGGTCGATCTTGCCGTCGGGGCCCTTGAGCCGGTCGGCAATCTCGGCCGGTATCGCGGCGAGATCGACATCCTTGCCGTCCACCCCGCAGTTAAGCGCGACGCGCAGCGCGGCGAAGCGCGCGGGGTCGAACGTGCGGCCGCCGCCAAAGCCGCCACCGTCGGTGCGCGGCGTGCCGTCGGCGTTGCACATGCGGGTGCGCGCCTCGGCGATCTTGGCCGGGTCGATCTGGCCATCGGCGCCCTTGAGCCGTTCGGTCATCCGCTCGGGCAGGCCGCTGAGATCGGGCACGCTGCCCGCGGGCGAGGCGCAGAACTTGGCGCGCATTTCGGCGAAGCGGGCTGGGTCGAACTGGCCGCCGCCCTGCGGTGCCGCTTCCGGCGCCGGGGTAGGTGTCGCTGTAGGGGCGGGCTGCGCGGCCGCCATCAGCGCGCCGAACCCGCCGCGACCTCCGCTCGAACCTTCGGCCTGCGGCTTGGCCTTGCCGACCTTGCCGAACAGGTTGATGCCGTAGCGGATACGCGAGGAGCTACGCTCCGCGAAAGTCACCGGACGCCGATCGACCGAGACAAGCCGCCCGCCCGCATCGCGCACCACGCGGCCGGGGAACGCCGCCTCGACGGTCGGGGTCAGCAGCGGGAAGCTCTCGGTCGTGTCGCTCGAGCTGTTGTGGAAGTACTCGACGCGGAAGTTGGCGCGGTCGAACCAGTCCAGGTCGTAGCTCGCCGACAGCTTGATGTCGCGCTGGGTCTCTTCCTTGAGGTTCGGGTTGCCGCCGGTGGTCACGCTGGCGAGCACGGTCTGCCCGATGTTGAAATCGTACACCGGCACGTTGACGTCGACGATGGTCGGCCCGCCCAGCTGGCTGAGGCCGGGCGCGACGTTGCGCACCGTGTAGCTGCCCTGCAGCGCGAGCTTTTCGGTCGGGCGCCAGGTGGTGCCGACGTTCCAGTCGGTCAGGGTGCCGAAGTCCGACAGGTGATCGATCCCGCCGCCGAGGTTCACCGACAGGTCGCCGATCGCGTCGAGGAACCCCTCACGACGGCTGGCGATGGGCACGCTGACGTTGACCCCGGCATTAAGGTCGCCGCGGGTGAGCTGGGTTTGCCCGGTGGTGCGGGTGTCCGTGCTCTCGATCCGCGTCCAGTCGTAGCCGGCGTCGAAGGTCACGTTGACCTCGCCGCCCGGCAGGGTGATTGGCGTGCCCGACAGCGCGTTCTTCTGGGTCGCCGACCACACGCGGCTGAGCGCCCGGTCGGTGCCGGCGCCCGCCACCGCAGGCAGCGTGCCGGTGATGTCGAGCGTGCCGGCCGCGGCGGCGTCGATCAGCGCCTGCGTGTCGCGGCGCCGGTCGACCCGGCTGTCGGTGTCGGTGCGGTTGGCGTCGAGCGTGCTCGACAGCTGCCATTCGCCGAGCTGGCCGTTGAACGAGGCGCCGAGCGCGTAGGTGTCAGTCGCGGTGCGGCGGGTAATCGGAGCGGCGTCGATCGTGCGCAGCGCCTGCGCACCCGACGGCGCGGTGAGCACCACCGTGTCGAGGCCCGACAGCGAGGTGCGCACGTCGCGGCTCACTTGTCCATTGAGGGTGAGCGACTTGCCCGACGCTTCGCCGCCGACGCCGGTGGTGAAAGTTACGTCGCCTTGGATTTTCTCGTCCCGCGCAACCAGCGAGCGGAACGCGGCGGGATCGGCGTCGGTCGCGACCGTGGGGTCGGTGCCGGGAGTCTGGATCACCCCGCGCTCGGCTTCGGTCAGCGGAGTGGTCTTGGTGTACTCGACCGCCGCGTTGACTCGCCGCGGACCGGCGATCGTAAGCAGCGACCCTTCCGCATTCCCGGTCAGCGTCCCGCCGCGATCGGGCATCCTCAGCCCCAATTCGACCGTGCGCGAGGAGAACGAATCCTTGAGGATGAAGTTGATCACCCGCGCGTCGGGCGGATAGCCGAACTTGAGCGCGACCTCCTCGGGCAGCACCTCGACCTTCCTGATCGCCTCGGGCGGAAAGCGGCCGATCTCGCGGAAGTTGGCGATGCGCTGGCCATTGACCAGGATCAGCGGACGGCCGCCGCGCCCCCGGCCCGAGCCGGTCTGCGGGGCAAGCTGGGCGACGAGGTCCTCGATCGAGGTCGCGCCATAGGCCTTCACGTCCGCCTCGGTCAGCTCCACCACCGGCGGGCTGTCGGTAATCACCTGTCCGCGCAGGCGGCTGGCGGTGACGACGATCGCCTCGTTGCCGGCGGCCTGGTCGTCAGAGGCAGCGTTGGTGTCCTCGGGCGCAGGCTCGGCTGCCCCTTGCGCGATCGGCGCGCCGTCCTGGGCGACGACGGGGCCGGCCAGCGCGAGCGCCAGCAGCGAGACAGGGTACAGGACGCGCAAGACCGAGGGTTCCTTCTGGCTATTCGTATCCGGCTCCCCCGGAATTCCCGCCTTACTTAAGGTAGGAAGGGGCACAACCCGCGCTCGGGTAATGATTTGTCGCGCAAAGCTTTCCCGCAGATGACTTTGCTTCGGTGAGCGGGCGCGCTTCCCTTTTCACGCGCGTCCGTCTAAGGGCGCGGCCAATCGACCACCGACTTGAAAGAACCGACGAACCGCATGGCCAAAGAAGAACTCCTCGAAATGCGTGGAAAAGTGGTGGAGCTGCTGCCCAACGCGATGTTCCGGGTAGAGCTCGAAAACGGCCACGAGATCCTCGGCCATACCGCCGGCAAGATGCGCAAGAACCGCATCCGCGTGCTGACCGGCGACGAAGTGCTGGTGGAGCTCACCCCCTACGACCTGACCAAGGGGCGGATCACCTACCGCTTCATGCCTGGCCGCGGCGGCCCGGGCCCGCAGTAAGCCTGTCATTGGCATGGGGGCGCGCATGCCCGCGCTCATCCTCGCGTCCGCCAGCCCGCGCCGGCGCGAACTGATCGCGCGGCTCGGGATCGAGCCCGACGGGCTCCTCGCCACCGACATCGACGAGACTCCGCGCAAGGCCGAGCTGCCGCGCGATTACGCGCTGCGCATGGCGCGCGAGAAGGCGGAAGCCGCTGCGTCGCCCGAGGCGTTCGTGCTAGCGGGCGACACGGTGGTCGCCGCCGGGCGCCGCATCCTGCCCAAGGCCGAGGATGAGGCGACCGCGCGCCGCTGCCTCGAGTTGCTTTCCGGCCGACGCCACCGCGTGCTGTCGGCGATTGCCTTGCGCGCACCCGACGGCACGTCGCGCGAGCGGCTGAGCGAGACGCAGGTCCGCTTCAAGCGCCTGTCGGAGGAGGAGATCGCCGCCTACCTCGCCGGCGGCGAGTGGCACGGCAAGGCCGGCGGCTACGCCATCCAGGGCGCCGCCGAAGGATTGATCGCGTGGATCGCCGGGAGTCACTCGGGCGTGGTCGGCCTGCCGCTGTTCGAAACCCGCGCCCTGCTCAAGGCCGCCGGCTTCGCCATCCCGTGACCTGGCTGGTCGAGCAGGGCATCGGCGAGGAGCGCGCGATCCGATTCGATGGGAGCCGGATTATCGCCGCGCGACTCCATTGGCCCGGTAGTTTGGTGCCCGGACAAATTGAGGACGCCAAGCTGGCAGTGCGCCGAGCGGGCACAGCCCGTGGCGCGGTTATTTTCGGCAACGGCCAACGCGCTCACGTCGATGGCCTGCCGAGGTCGGCCAGCGAAGGCGCGACAATCAGGGTTGAAGTCACTCGCGCGAGGACATGGGAATCCGGCCGCACCAAGATCGCGCAGTGCCGGCCTAGCGAAAAGCCACTCCGGCCCGCGCTCGGCTTGGCCGAACAATTGGTTGCCGAAGGCGAGTCCGTGGAAGTAGTTCACCGTTTCCCAACGGATGCGGACTGGACCGAGTTGTGGGTAGAGATTGACAGCCAGACCGTCGAATTCGCCCAAGGCTGGCTGCGCTTCTATCCCACTCCGGCAATGCTTCTGATCGACATCGACGGCGAGGATGATCCAGTTTCGCTGTCCACTGCCGCCGCAGAGCCATTGGCGCGCGCGATACTGCGCTGGGATCTCGGCGGAAACATCGGGGTCGATTTCCCGACGATTGCAGCCAGGGATGCTCGCAAGCGCGTCGACGCCGCGCTCGATGAGGTGCTGCGCGGCTGGCTGCACGAACGCACAGCAATGAACGGCTTTGGGTTTGTGCAATTGGTTGCCCGCCTGAAGAGGCCATCCCTGCTTAACCTGATCAGCCACAATCGCGCCGGGGCAAAGGCGCGGGCGCTGCTTCGTGAGGCGGAGGGATTGAGTGGCGCAGGCGATGTTTCGCTCGTCTGCGTCGATTGGGTGGCTAAGGCCATGAAGGAGGAGTGGCTCGCCGAATTGGCGCGTCGAACGGGCCGAGGCGTGCATGTTCGGGTCGATCCGGATCGGCTTGATATCGAGAGCTGCTTTGCCCAGATCGTGCCGCGATGACCGCTGCTCCCCGTCCCTGCCCGATCTGCAAGAAGCCGCGCAGCGACGAGCATGCGCCGTTCTGCTCGACGCGGTGCAAGGACCGCGACCTCGTGCAGTGGTTCTCCGACGGCTACAGCGTGCCCGGCCCGCCGGCCGATCCGGAAGAACTCGATCGCAACCTCGATTGAGGCACTTGCCAAGGCGCCAAGCCTTGGCCATAGCGCCGCCTCGCCAACCGCCCGGGCCCTGACTGCCCCGGCGTGCAGTGCCTGCCTCGGTAGCTCAGTTGGTAGAGCATGCGACTGAAAATCGCAGTGTCGGTGGTTCGAATCCGCCCCGAGGCACCACCACTACCCAGGCTTCTCGCGCACCTGCTATTGCTCGGCCGAGATCAGCTCGCGCACCCGGTCCGCCAGCGCGCCCATTTCGAACGGCTTGGTCAGGAGGTGCATGCCCGGCTCGAGCTGGCTGTCGCCGATCACTGCATTCTCGGCATAGCCGGTGATGAACAGGATCTTCAGCCCCGGCTGCTTCAATCGCGCGGCATCGGCAAGCTGGCGGCCGTTGAGGCCGTTGGGCAGGCCGACATCGGTGATGAGAAGGTCGATCGGCGGTCCTTCGTCGAGCGCGGCGAGCGCCGACACGCCGTCGCCCGCTTCGACCGTGGTGTAGCCCAGGTCCTCCAGCTGCTCGACCACCAGCATGCGGATGACCATCTCGTCATCGACCACCATGACGGTCTCGCCGTGGCTCGGCGCCTGCTCGGCATGCGGCGCGGCGGGCGCTTCCTCCGGCTGGCGCTCGCCGTCGTAGCGCGGGAACTGGAGCTCGATCGCGGTACCCTTGCCCTGGGCCGAGCGGATGCGGACCTGCCCGCCCGACTGGCGCACGAAGCCATAGACCATCGATAGCCCGAGGCCGGTGCCCTCGCCGATCGGCTTGGTGGTGTAGAACGGGTCGAACGCGCGGGCGATGGTCTCGGGCGACATGCCAGTGCCGGTGTCGGTCACCGTCACCCGCACATAGTCGCCGGGCTCGAGGTCGCTCTCGCGCGCGGCCTCCTCGTCGAGCGCGCGGTTCTCCGCCTCGATAGCGATGCGCCCACCACCCGGCATCGCGTCGCGGGCGTTGATGCATAAGTTGAGCAGCGCGTTTTCGAACTGGTTGCGATCGAGAAGTATCGGCCACAGCGCGTCCACCCGGCCGATCTGAACATCGGTCTCGGGGCCGACCGAGCGCTGGAGGAACTCTTCAAGGTTGGCGATCACCTCGCCGATGTCGGTCGGCTTGGGATCGAGCGTCTGGCGGCGCGAGAAGGCGAGCAGGCGGTGGGTCAGGCCCGCCGCGCGGCTGACGCCCGCCTCGGCCATTTCGAGGTAGCGCCCGATCTCGCCGCTGCGCCCCTGCTCGACCCGGCGGTTGATAAGCTCGAGCGCGCCCGAGACGCCCATCAGCAGGTTGTTGAAATCATGCGCCAGTCCGCCTGTGAGCTGGCCGACCGCCTCCATCTTCTGCGCCTGGCGCAGCTGATCCTGTGCCGCCTCTGTCTCGCGGGTGCGCTCCTCGACCAGTCGTTCGAGCGACGCGTTGAGATCGGCAAGCGCCTGCTCTGCCGCGCGGCGCTCGATCGCCGCCTGCGTCCGGTCGGCGACATCGCGAACGAAGGCAATCTCGGCGTCGGTCCACTCGCGCGCGTTCTTGTCGTTCAAGTAAAGCAGCGCGACGAAGTTGTTGTGATCGACCAGCGGCATGTTGAGCACCGCGCGCGCATCGATTCCTTCCAGCGCCGCCGCCGTGTCACGCGTGCGCGGATCGGTGCGCGCGTCGGCGAAGGCGACGGTGACGCCGCGCTTCAGATCCTCGATGTACGATCCGTAATCGCGGAACTGCAGCACGCCCGCGAGGCTGTGGACGCCGGGCGCGTTCCAGTCGCGCTCGATGGTGATCGTCTCGGCGACGGGGTCGATGATGCCGTAGCCCGCGCGGCTGACGTTCAAGGCCTGGCCGAGGATCTGGGCGGTGAGGTAGGACATCTCGCCGGGATCGGTCATGTTGCGCAGCCGGTCGCCCAGCTCGAGCAGCGCCGCGCGGCGGTTTTCGGTCGAGCGGCGGGCGGTGACGTCCTGCGTCACCCCGACCATGCGCAGCGGCTTGCCGGCGTTGTCCCGCTCGACCCGTCCGTTGACCTGCACCCAGTGCATGGTCCGGTCCGGCCAGATGCAGCGGTATTGCACGTCGAGATCGGCGTCGCCGGCGATGGTTTCCGCGATGCTTTCGCGCCAGCGCTCGATATCGTCAGGGTGGATCGCGCCACGCAGGTCGTCGAGGGTGAAGCGGTCGTCCGGTTTCAGGCCGTAATGCGCCTTGCCGTCGGGCGAGGCCGTCAGCTCGTCGGTCTTGAGGTCGACCGACCACGCGCCGAGCCGCCCCGCGCTCAGCGCCAGTGCCATCAACTGCTGACCGTCGCGAATGTCCTCGAGCCGTTGGCGCGCCTCGTACTGGCGCAACCGTGCCCGCCGGGCGGCGCGGACGAGGCTAATCAGCGAGGTCGGATGGAACGGCCGCTCGAGGAAGGTGACGTTGCCCAGCGTCTCGAGCAGCCGCACCGCGCCCGGATTGCGCTCGATCCCGCCTCCGCGCGAAGTCAGCACGATGAACGGGAAGTCGGACCATTCCTCCTGGTCGCGCAGGAACTCCGCCAACGGACGCAGATCGCTGCCGCGCAGCGCGTCCTCCGTGACCACCGCGAAGCCAGCGCCAGTGCGCAGCGTCGCGGCGAGCGCGGCGACATCGGTGACCGGCGACGCTTCCAACTTCGCTTCCCGCAGCATCGCTTCCGCCACCGCGGCGTCGCGGCCTTGCGGCGCGAGGATGACCGCGCGTTCGGAGAGCGTGCGGTTCAAGCCGCGCTCAGGCCTTGCTCGTGTCGAGCAGGTTGCCGGTCCCGCCGACCATGTCGGGAACCCCGCGCAGGATGCCCTGGAAGCCGACAAGCGGCTCGCCGAGGGTGATCCCGTTGCTGCCGATCATGTATTCGCGGATGGTGTCCTCGTGGAAGCCGGTGCGCTTCTTGACCACCGAAATGGCCCGCCGCACCCGGCCGACCGCCTCGAAGTACCGCAACAGGATGACCGTGTCGGCGAGGTAGGTGACATCGACCGGGGCCTTCATATCGCCCACCAAGCCGTGCTGGGCGACGGTGAGGAAGGTCGAGACGCCCTGCCGGTTCAGGTACTGGAGCAGCTCGTGCATGTGCAGCACCAGCGCCTGTTCCTCCGGCATCGCCGCCTGGTAGCCGTTGAGGCTGTCAATCACCACGGTGCGGGCGCCGTACTTCTCCACGCAGCGGCGCACGCGTTCGGAGAATTCGCCGGGCGTGAGCTCGGCGGCGTCGACCTGCTCGATCACCAGCCGTTTGCTGTCGACCATCGGCTGGAGATCGATGTCGAGGCCCTTGGCGCGCTCGAACAGCAGCCCCAACTCCTCGTCGAACACGAACATCGCCGCGTTCTCGCCGCGCTCGATCGCCGATTTGATGAAAGTCAGCGTGATGAGCGACTTGCCAGTGCCCGCCGGACCCAGGATGAGGTTGCTCGCCCCGCGCTCGAGACCCCCGCCGAGTAGCGCATTGAGCGGCGGATTGTCGATGGCGACGGTTTCGCGCGTGAACTTGACCTTGTGCTCGGCGGACACCAGCCGCGGAAATGCCCGGATGCCGCCGGTGTCGATCACGAAATCATGGTAGCCGCCGCGGTAGCGCCGCCCGCGGTACTTGAGCACGCGTAGACGCCGACGCTCGGCGCCGTAGTTTGGCGAAAGCTCCTCCAGACGGATAACCGCATGCGCGACGCTGTGGACCGTCTTGTCGAGCGCGTCGGCGGTGAGATCGTCGAGCATCATCACCGTCGCCGCGTTGTGCGAAAGGTAGTGCTTCATCGCCAGAATCTGCCTGCGATAGCGCAGCGAGCTTTGCGCCAGCAGGCGGATTTCCGACAGGCTGTCGAGCACCACCCGCGACGGCTTGATCCGCTCGAACGCGTCGAAGATGCGACGCGTGGTCTCGCCCAGCTCGAGGTCGGACGAATAGAGCAGGCTCTGCTGCTGCTGGTCGTCGAGGAAGGATTCGGGAGGGGTAAGTTCGAAGATCTCGAAGCCCTTGCCCAAGGTCCACCCGTGCGAAGCAGCGCCGGCCCGCAACTCGGCCTCGGTTTCGGACAGGGTGATGTAGAGGACGGTCTCGCCGTGCTTGACCCCGTCCATCAGGAACTGGGTCGCCAGCGTGGTCTTGCCGGTCCCCGGGCTGCCCTCGACTAGGTAGAGCCGCCCCTTCTGCAGGCCGCCAGCCAGGATTTCGTCGAGCCCCGGCACGCCCGTCGCGCAATTATCCATCTACGCCCTCAAGACAAACCTAACCTACAGCCATCGATACGCGGGTTGGTTCCCTCGACATGGGGACGCCCCCCTGCGCAGGCCGGGCAATTGCTTTCGCACGGCCATTTGCCTATGGGCCACCTCTATCAGCCCCGGCTGCGCGCGTCACCGCCGACCCGCCCGCCGGGGCAGTCTTTTTCTTGGGCCCGAAGGAAGTGCCATCATGTCCTCCCGCCGCCGCCAGGTTTACGAAGGCAAGGCCAAGATCCTCTACGAGGGGCCCGAGCCGGGCACGCTGATCCAGTACTTCAAGGATGATGCGACCGCCTTCAACGCGCAGAAGAAGGGCACGATCAACGGCAAGGGCGTGATCAACAACCGCATCAGCGAGTATGTCTTCACCCGCCTCGGCCACATCGGCATCCCCACGCACTTCATCCGCCGCCTCAACATGCGCGAGCAGCTGGTGCGGCAGGTCGAGATCATCCCGATCGAGGTGATCGTGCGCAACGTCGCCGCCGGCTCACTGACCAAGCGCCTGGGCATCGAGGAAGGCGAGCCGCTGCCGCACACCCTGATCGAGTACTGCTACAAGGACGATGCGCTGGGCGATCCGTTCATCAGCGAGGAAGAGATCGCCTGCTTCAACTGGGCGAGCCACGAGGAGATGCAGGATATCTCGTCGATGGCGATCCGCATCAACGACTTCATGAGCGGGATGTTCGCCGCGATCGGCATCCGCCTGGTCGACTTCAAGCTCGAGTTCGGCCGCATCTGGGATGGCGACTTCGCGCGCACCATCCTCGCCGACGAGATCAGCCCCGACGGCTGCCGCCTGTGGGACATGGCGACCGGCGAAAAGCTCGACAAGGATCGCTTCCGCCGCGACCTCGGCGGCGAGGAGCAAGCCTACCAGGAAGTGGCCCGCCGCCTCGGCTTGCTGCAGGACGACGGCGCGACCCCGGGCGAAGTGTTCGACATGAGCGTCCACCGCGGCCGCCTGCGCGGGGGCAAGCCCAAGAAGTAACCGCTCAGATCACGTAGTTGAGCGCCATCCCGCTGGGCGCGATGGTGAAGCCGCATTCGGGCATGTGGTCGCCGTCCACCTGCACCGGGTGGACGCAGCGGTCGAAGGTTACCCGGCGCACGGTGCGGAAGCTCGCAAGGCCGAGCTTGTCGAGCGGGCGGCCGGCGAACGCCGCGGCGGTGAACGCGAGCACGCCGCGGCGCGAGGGGCGCTCGAGCACGATCAGTTCGACCGCATCGGCCGCCAGCGAGGCGCGCGGGGAGAGGCGGAACGGGCCGGCGAACAGTGCGCCGTGGCTGACGATCACTGCCGCGGCTTCGCACGCGAACGGGGAGCCGTCGGCGAGTTCGCCGCTGATCGCCATCGTTTCGCGCGGCCAGCGGCGCATCACCTGCAGCATCGCGACCACGTAGGCGAGCCGGCCAATGCGCCGCTTCAGTCCCGGCGAGACCCGCGCGACTGCATGGCTGTCGGGGCCGATCGACAGGCACGAAACGACCGGCAACTCGCCGAGCTTGTAGAGCGGTGCGCACAACCAGCTTTCGGGCCCGCGATCCCATGCGGCCCGCACCTGCCGGGCGAGCGCGGCGGGATCGCGCGCGTAGCCGAGCTCGCGGGCGACGAGGTTGATGGTGCCCGCCGGCGCGATGCTCAGCGGCACCTCCCCGGCCCGGGACCCGAGCGCCTGCACGGTGTCGCGCAATGTCCCGTCACCACCATGCACGCAGATGAGGTCGGCCGCGCCCGATAGTTGGACGCCATCACGTCGGGTCGGCAGCGGCGTAACCGTTGCGCCCTCGCCCTCGAAGGCACGGACCAGCGCGTCGAGGCGCGACTGGCGGAAGCTTCCCGCGACGGGATTATAGACGAGATCGATCCGCATCGGCACGGGTTGTTGCCCGGTTCAGCTTGGTCCGGCAAGGAAGGCGGACGATGAAGCGTTTCCTGTTGCTGGCCTGCGTCGCCGCGCTCTCCGTCCCCGCTTATGCCGCCGAGCCCGCTGCGCCCCCGTGGTCGTTTGCGCAAAGCGATGTGCCGGTCGATCCTGGCT
>JAEWKG010000123.1 GCA_023386135.1 Pseudomonadota bacterium
AGCCAGGACACCGCCGGGCCGATGGCGCACACGGTCGCAGACGCGGCGCTGCTGCTCGATGCGATCTCCGGCAGCGATCCCGCCGACCCGGCGACCGCGCCGGCGGACCAGTATGCCGGGCACTTCGCCGCCGGTCTCGCCGGTGCCTCGCTCAAGGGCGTGCGGATCGGCGTCCTGCGCAAGGCGGCGGGCAAGCGCGCCGACGTCATCGCGCTGTTCGACCGCGCGCTCGCCGACCTCAAGAACGCCGGGGCGGAACTGGTCGATGTCGACTACGCCTACAATCCCGCGATGGGAGAGGCCGAGCACACCGTGCTCTATTACGAGCTGCGCGAGGGGATGGACGCCTACCTCAAAGGCTCGCCCGCACCGATCCCGGTTCGCAGCCTCGCCGACGTGATCGCCTTCAACCGCGCGCACGCCGAGCAGGAGATGCACTGGTTCGGGCAGGAAAGCTTCGAGGAAGCGGTGACCACCACCGACCGCGCGGCTTACGAAAGGGCGCGGCTCGATGCGCGGCGGCTGGCGGGCGCGGAAGGAATCGACAAGCTGCTAAGGGACAACCGCGTCGCCTTCCTGGTCGCACCGACCGAGGGCATGGCGTGGCCCAGCGACCTCGTTTACGGCGACAGCTTCCCGGGCGGGATCGGCGCCGGCAGTCTTGCCGCGGTCGCCGGCTACCCGCACCTCACCGTGCCGATGGGCGCGGTCGAGCGGCTGCCGGTGGGCCTGAGCTTCATCGGAGCGCAGTGGGACGATCTCAACATCCTGCGCGCGGGCGCGGCTTACGAGGCGGTGCGCTCGGCCGAGGTGCCCAAGCCGTCGCTCGGGCCGTGGTCTCCGAAGTGAGCTAGATCCTCCCTGTTCGGCGGAGCCGAATGGGGAGGTGGCAGACGCCGAAGGCGGCTGACGGAGGGGCATCGACGCTGAAACCCCTCCACCACCGCCTGCGGCGGCGATCCCCCTCCCCATTGCTGCGCAACGGGGAGGTTCTGGGCGCTTACTTCTTGGCGGCGGCCTTCTTGGCCGGAGCCTTCTTGGCAGCCGGCTTCCCGGCGTCGTCGGCCTTCTTCGCCGGCGCCTTCTTGGCAGCGGGCTTGGCTTCGGCCGGGGCAGCGTCCTTCTTGGCGGCAACCTTCTTCGCCGGCTTGGCTTCGGCCGGGGCCTCTTCCTTCGCAGCCTTCTTGGCCGGAGCCTTCTTCTTTGCCGGAGCCGGCGCGGCGGTTTCCTCGGCCTCGATCGCCGCCTGGAGCTCGTCGCGGGTCACTTCGCGGTCGGTGATTTCGGCCTTGTCGAACAGGAAGTCGACGACCTTGTCCTCGTACAGCGGGGCGCGCAGCTGGGCGGCGGCCATGTCGTTGGTGCGAATGAGCTCGTTGAACCGCTCGCGGTCCTCGGGGCGATACTGCTGCGCGGCCTGCGCGATCAGCATGGACATTTCCTGCTGGGTGACCTGCACGCCGTTGGCCTGGCCGATCTCCGACAACAGCAGGCCGAGGCGCACGCGGCGTTCGGCGATGTTGCGGTAGTCGTCCTTCTCGGCCTCGATCTCCTTGAGCGCGGCGGCCGGATCGGCCTCGCCGGCGGCTTCCTGC
Organism: Pseudomonadota bacterium; assembly: GCA_023386135.1. Classification (GTDB taxonomy): domain Bacteria; phylum Pseudomonadota; class Alphaproteobacteria; order Sphingomonadales; family Sphingomonadaceae; genus Tsuneonella. The sequence continues at coordinate 1,596 of JAEWKG010000123.1, forward strand.
TGGAGCTGCTGCCAGATCTGCTCGAACTCGGCATCGACCATGCCCTGCGGCACGGCGAAATCGTGGCCCGAGGCGAGCGTGTCGAGCAGCTGGCGCTTCATCGCGGTGCGGGTGAGGCCGTTCAATTCCTGTTCGAGCTGGCCCTTGATCAAACCGCGCAGCTGCTCGAGGCTTTCGAGACCGAGCGACTTGGCGAAGTCCTCGTCCACCTTGGTTTCACCCGCGGTCTGGACCTTGTGCACCTTGACCGCGAACTGCGCGTCCTTGCCGGCGAGATCTGCGGCGGGATAGTCCGAGGGAAACGTGACGGTGATGGTCTTCTCGTCGCCCGCCTTCGCGCCGGCAAGCTGTTCCTCGAAGCCGGGGATGAAGCGGCCCGCGCCGATCACCAGCGGGGTTTCTTCCGCCTTGCCACCGTCGAACTCGACGCCGTCGATCGAACCGGTGAAATCGATGATCAGCTGGTCGCCGTCGGCCGCCTTCTTCGACTTCGGCGCGTCGGTGTAGCTCTTCTGCTGGCCGGCGATGTTGTTCACCGCCTCGTCGACCTCGGCCTCGCTCACCGGCACGGTCAGCCGCTCGAGCTTGAGGCCGTCGACCGACGGAGTGTCGATCTCGGGCAGCACTTCCAGATCGACGGTCAAGGTAGCATCCTTGCCCTGCTCATAACCGTCGCCGAATTGCACCTGCGGCTGCATCGCCGGACGCAGCTTCTTGTCGCGCATCAGGCCGTCTACAGCGCTCTGGATCTGCTCGTTGACCACCTGGCCGTGGATCGCCTCGCCGTGCATCTTCTTGACCAGGTTCGCGGGCACCTTGCCGGGGCGGAAGCCGGGCATGCGAACCTGCGGGGCGATCTTCTTCACCTCGGCCTCGATCGCGGCGTCGATGTCCTTCGCCGGAATGGTCACCGCATAGGCGCGGCGCAGGCCTTCGTTGGTGGTCTCTTCGATCTTCATGGGAGGGTCAAAAGCCTTTTCGAAACAATCTCTCACGCGCGCATCGGGCCAGGGCGGAGGTGGTGCGGGCGAAGGGACTCGAACCCCCACATCTTGCGATACTGGTACCTAAAACCAGCGCGTCTACCAATTCCGCCACGCCCGCATCCGAACGCAGCCGCGCGGGGGCTGGTGAGCCCCGCTCCGCGAACAGGGGTGCGCCGTTACAGCGATGGGCCGGAAAGGGCAAGCGCAGCGGAACGGCCTGCCCGACGAAGGCGTTGTACGGCCAGACGAAAGGACCTTTTGCCATGGCCTCCAGCCCCGAAATCCGCCCCGATCCCGGACCCGACACGATCGAGCCGCAGAGCCCGCCCGAGACCCAGCCCTCGCAGACTCCCTCGGAAGAGCCGATGAGCCAGCCCGGCGAAATCGAATCGCCGCAGCACGACATCACGCAGCCGAGCCAGCAACCGACCGAGATGCCCCCGCCTGACTGATCCGGGCCTGACTGAGCTTGCCGCTCGGGGGCCCCCCCCGGAATGGG
>JAEWKG010000128.1 GCA_023386135.1 Pseudomonadota bacterium
CTACACCACCATCGCTGCCATCGCGGCCGGGCGCACCGCCAGCCGGAGCAAGCTGCGGACCTATGCCGAACTCAACGAGGCGCTTGCAGCAATCGGCAGCAGGTCGGTGCGCGGGCGTGGGCCGATCGACGTCCACCGTTCCGACGCGCTGCTTGCCGCCGCGTGGCTGCGCTCGGCCGCGCACATCCCCGCATACTGGCACCCGCCCGAGATGACCGACGAGATCGCGCAGACCGAAGGCTGGACCTTCGGAGCGCTTTGACGCAAAGCGCGCGCGGACCGCTGGTCCGCCGGCTTAGCTCAGTTGGTAGAGCACCTGATTTGTAATCAGGGGGCCGCGGGTTCGAATCCTGCAGCCGGCACCATCGACCAGCAACACGCCCTCACCGCTTCCACGCCGTATCGCCCGGCAGCCCGAGACGGATCGCCGCCTGCCATGCGGGTGAAGAGCGGTCCTTCATGTGCTCAGGAAGACGGCCCATCGCCTTCACCAGCACGCGGTCGCGCGTGGTGAGGTCGAACTCGCGGCCCAGGTCCAGCCGCTCGCGCACTGCTGGCGGCAGGATCGACACCGCCGCCCGCGCGAGCGAGCGGTGGAGGAAGCGCGGGACGCTGGGCGCGGCGCGGCCGGACTGGATGATCTCGAGGAACTCGCGGTTGATCGGGTGCGGCTCGAAGCGCGGGAGCAGGCGCTCCATCATGCGGTGGAAGTCGGCTTCCAAGTGCGGGATTTCCGTGACGCCGTAGAGCTCGGCGATGGCGGTGCCTTCGTGCCAGAAGCGGTCCTTCTCCGGCGCCGACAATCGCCGTACGAAACGGTCGTAGGCGGTGAGGAAACCATACTGCGCAGTTGCCGAAACCCAGTTGAGCAGCTCCGGATCGAGGGCGCGATAGTCTTCGCCCGACGGTGTCTTGCCGGCGACCTTGGCGTGCATCCGGTTAACCCCGCCGATCACCTGCCGCGCGACGCTCTTGGGCCCGTAGACGCCGACCATCGCCGCCATGCCGGTCCGCTGCGAGCGGCCGATCGGGTCGACCTTGTAGATCGAGTGATCCCACACCCCCGAGCGGATGCGCGCGTCGGCGAATTCGAGCAGCACCGCCGCCACGCCGCCCACCGCGAGCGCGACGGGGTTCTTGAACACCTTCCACTGGATCGTATCCGGCGCGAGATAGGCCTCCTCGCCCTTCGGCTTGGAGAAATCGATCGCCGGCATCGGTGCCACGCGCGTCATCTGGTTCATCGTCGCATCCGCTCTTGAACGGCAGTCCCTGGATTGTTATCAAATCTGATAAGTCCCCGCAAGGAGCGTGCAATGAATCTCGAATGGTCGCCCGAAGAGCAGGCGTTCGCCGAGGAGATGCGCGCAATCATCGCCCGCGAACTGGATGAGGACCTGCGCGATGCGGGCTTGCGCGCCACCAGCGTCTATCCCGATCACGAAGCCTCGATGGCATGGCAGGCCAAGCTTCACGCCGCCGGCCTCGCCGCGCCGCATTGGCCGGCCGAGCAGGGCGGGCGCGACTGGAGCGCGGCGCAGCACTACCTGTTCAACCGCGCGAGGGCCGAGGCGGGCGCGCCCTCGCTCTCGCCGATGGGCATCCACATGGTCGCGCACGTGATCGCGGCCTTCGGGACGCCGTCGCAGAAGGACTACTTCCTGCCGCGCATCCTCACCGGCGAGGTGTTCTTCTGCCAGGGCTATTCGGAGCCCAACGCCGGGTCGGACCTCGCGGCTTTGCAGATGAACGCGGTGCCCGAGGGTGACGATTTCGTGCTCAACGGCTCGAAGATCTGGACCACCCACGCGCAGGAGGCGAACTGGATTTTCTGTCTCGTACGGACCTCGAGCGAGGGGCGGCGGCAGGAGGGCATTACCTTCCTGCTGGTGCCAATGGACCAGCCGGGCGTGACGGTGCGGCCGCTGACCATGCTGTCGGGCGAGACGGTGCAGAACCAGGTGTTCTTCGACGACGCGCGCTCCTCACGCGCGAACGTGATCGGTGAGGTCGGCCAAGGCTGGCGGGTGGCGAAGTACCTGCTCGAATTCGAGCGCGGCGGCGCCTACGCCGCAGCCCTGCGCGTGCGGGCCGAGGCGCTGGCGGACGAGGCGGCGGCCGCCCGCGCGGGTGACCGGGCGCTGATCGATGTCCCCGCGTTCCGCCACAAGCTCGCGCGCGCGATGACGCGGATCGACGTGCTCGAAGTGATGGAGCTGCGGCTGTTGTCGGCCGCCGGCAAGGGGCAGAGCGTGGGCGCGATGTCCTCGCTGATGAAGATCATGGGCACCGAGCTGGCCCAGCACCTCACCGAGCTGGCGCTCGAAGCCGCCGGTCCCGCAGGCACCGCGTTCCAGCCGCACGCCGCTCGGCCGGGCGCCGAGGTGCCGGGCTACGCGCCGCCCGCCGATGGCCATGTGTCAGGCGAGGAGTGGCAGGCGATCGCGCCGCTGCGCTATCTCAACGAGCGGGCGGGTTCGATCTACGCGGGATCGAACGAGATCCAGCGCAACATACTCGCCAAGCACGTGCTCGGGCTTTAGCGCGCCAGCCGCTCCGCCGCGTAGCGCTCGATGTGCATGTCGGCCGTGCCGAGGCGGTTTTCGATCGCGGTGGCCCGCTTGAAGTAGTGCCCGACGCGGAGTTCCTCGGTCAGCCCCATCGCGCCGTGCAACTGCACCGCCTCCTGCCCGATCAGCCGCAGCGCCTCGCCCACGGTCGCCTTGGCGGCCGAGACCGCCGCGGGATCGTCGACCTTGAGCGCGGCGAGCAGCGCGGCTGCGGAGATCTGTTCGCTGGCGATGAACATGTCGACCATCCGGTGCTGCAGCGCCTGGAACGACGCGAGCGGTTGGCCGAACTGCTTACGCTCGTTGGCGTAGGCGACGGTGTCGGCGACCATCACCTCGGCCAGTCCCGACGCCTCGCCGCATACTGCAGCGGTGGCGCGGTCGATGGCCGCTTGGAATGCTGACAGCACCTCGGTGCCTCGGGCGATCAGGGCCGCATCCGGCAGCTCGAGGCCGTCGAGCAGCAGGTCGGCGGCCGGTGTGTCATCGATGAGCCGATAAGCCCGCAGAACTTGCGCCACCTGCCCCGCCTCGGCGGCGAACAGCGCGAAGCCCTCGCCAATTCGCGCCGGAATCAGCAGCAGCCCGGCCTGCGCCGCGAACGGCACCGCCAGCTTGCGGCCATGAAGGCACCAGCCGCCGTCGATGGGCTCGGCAGCGGTGTCGATCGCGGAAATATCGCCGCGGGTCTGCCCTTCCTCGACCGCCAGGACGGCAAGCAGGCTTCCGTCGGCGATCCGCGCGACTGTTGCGTCTTCGCCGAGCGCCAGAAGCCCATGGGCGGCGAGGACGAAGCAATCGATATAGGGCGTCACCGCCAGGCTTCGGCCGAGAGCGGCGGCGATGATCATCTCTTCCTGCGCCCCGCCGCCGAACCCGCCAACCGCATCCGGAAGGCCCGCCCCGGCAACGCCTTGTTCGCCGCGCAGCTCGTCCCAGAACGCCAGCATCGCGCCGGCGTCTTGTCCGCGGCGGCGGTCGAACGGAAGGTTGCGCACCAGATACCCATCGAGGGCCTGCCGGAGGAGTTGCTGGTCGTCGCTGGGCTGAAGGTCCATGTCGCCTCCTAACCCGTCTCAGCGCCAATTATCAAGTCTGATAATTTATTTGAGCAGGCCGGCCAGCAGTGTTTCGACAGTCTGCGCCCGATAACGCTCATGCAGCGCCTCGTCGGCATTGGGAATGCCGCCGAACACCGCCGACAGGGTGAAGCGGTTGGAATAGAGCCCGTCGGCCGAGCCGATAGTGTTGAAATAGAACAGCTTGGGATCGACCGCGCGGAATTCGCCCTTGGCGATACCCTCTTCGATGATCCGCTGCTGCGCGCCGGCGATCGGCTTGAGCAGTTCCTCGGCGATGTGATGCACGCGTTCGGGCGTGGCATCGCGCACCATCGCCTGGATCAGGCGGTTCAAATAGGGGATGCGGTAATAGGTATCGACGATGCCGCTGAGGTGGATTCGCATCCGCTCGGTGGGCGCAACGTCGAGCTGGAACAGCGCATCGAGCTGGCGGATTGCGTGCATCACGTCCCTGTCGAGCAGAGCGAGCAGCATGCCCTCCTTGCTGCCGAAATAGTACCGGATCATCCCGTGATTGACGTTCGCGCGGGCGGCGATGTCGAGGATGCCGATCTCGACCGTGTCCTGCTCGCGCATCAGCGCGCTCGCCGCGTCGAGCAGCGCGTCGCGGATCGCGCCCTTCTCTACGCGCTTGCCGGCTTCGATGCTCACTGCGGCTACTTCCCCTTACGCGACATCCGCTCACCACAGCATCATCGCGCGGCGGGCGCAATCACCCCTTGCTTAACCTATCAGAGCTGATAATCTATCAGAAATGATAAGGACCGCTGCGGGCGGTGAGCGAGGGAGAAGATCGATGGCGAAGGCGTCACTGTTCCGTTCATGGCTCCTGGCAGGCAGCATCCTCGCCGCGACGGGCATCGCCCAGCCGGCGTTCGCGCAGGACACCGCCCCCGCGGCTGGCGATGCTGCCGACACCACCACTACAGGGGAGATCGTCGTCACCGCCAACCGGCGCCAGGAAAACATCACCGACGTCGGCATCGCGGTGCAGGCCTTCACCGGCGAGCAGCTATCGGACCTGCGAGTGACCTCGACCGAGGACCTGCAGGTCATCGTCCCCAGCCTCAACGTCTCGCGCGGATATCAGGGCATCCCGATCTACACCCTGCGCGGGATCGGCTTCAACACGATCAACCTGTCCGCCACCTCGACCGTCGGCACCTACCAGGACGAGGTCGCGCTCGCCTATCCGTTCATGAACAGCGGCCCGGTCTACGACCTCGAGCGGGTCGAGGTGCTCAAGGGACCGCAGGGCACGCTCTACGGCCGCAACACCACCGGCGGCCTCGTCAACTTCATCAGCGCCAAGCCCGAGATGGGCGCGTTCGGCGGGCACCTGGCGGTCGATATCGGCAGCGAGCAGACGCTCAACAGCGAAGGGCATCTCAATGTCCCGCTGGGCGAGGCAGTCGCGGCGCGCGTCGCGTGGCGGACCGAGGACAGCTGGGACGGGTGGCAGCATTCGATCACCCGCGACGACACGTTGGGCGAAGTGCACCGCTACGGAGGGCGCCTGACGGTCACCGCGAACCCGGTGCCCGACATGAAGATCGAGCTCGCCGGCAACTTCTGGATCAACAAGTCCGACACGCTCGCAGCCCAGGCGGTCGGCTTCACCCCGAACACTGATCCCGCCAACGGCACGCTGTTCAGCCTGTTCAACGCGCCCGGCCTTGCCGCGTACGTCGCCGCCAACGGCTCCAACTGGACCAGCACGACCGCCGATTGGCAGGACGAAACGGCGCGCGCGCAGAACATCGGGCGCGGGACCGGCATCGACCGGCCCAACCAGGAAGACAGCAACTTCGCCGGCTTCCGCGGCCTCCTGCAGTTCGACTTCCTGCCCAACGTCAGCTTCATCTCGTTGACCGGCTACAACCACGTGAAGCGCGACGCGACGTACGACTGGAGCGGTGCGCCCTACGAAATCCTCAGCCAGCGCGCGGAGGGGCGGATCAACTCGCTGTCGCAGGAAGTCCGTTTCCAGGGCACCACCGGCCCGGCCGAGTGGGTGGTCGGCGCCTACTACGCCAACGACAAGGTGATCGATACCAACCAGACGCTGCTCGGCCAGAACGCCAACGTCGGCGCGGTGCGCGCGCTGATCCTCCAGCTCGGCCTGCTGAATACGCCCTTCAACTCGCCGGGCTACACCGCGACCGACGTCGCGCAGTCGTTCCGCACCTATCGCGACACCGCCAACTTCGACGTCGAGACGATGAGCGCATTCGCGAGCGCCGACTGGACGCTGACCCCGACACTGAAGCTCACGACCGGCATCCGCTACACGAAGGACCGGCAGGACTACGTCGGCTGCTCGCGCGATTTCAACGGGTCGATGCTGCCCAACGTCAACCTGTTCAACCGGGCGTTCTTCTTCCAGGTGTACGGCGCCTTCACCGCGCCGATCGCCGCGAACCAGTGCAACACGTTCGACGTCGTCACCAAGACCTTCGGCCCGGTGACCTCGACGCTGAAGGAGGACAACGTCGCGTGGCGCGGCGCGCTGACCTGGGAGCCCAACGACGACACGCTGGTCTATGCCTCGGTCTCGCGCGGCTACAAGTCGGGCTCGACCCCGGTCAACGCGGCCAACATCGCGACCCAGAACGGCCCCGCGCGGCAGGAGCAGCTCACCGCCTACGAGCTCGGCACCAAGCTGAGCCTCGCCGACCGGCGATTCTACGTGAATGCCGCCGCGTTCTATTACGATTACAGCGACAAGCAGCTGGCAGTCTATTTCGCCGATCCGATCTACACCACGCTGCTGCGGCTGGATAACATCCCCAAGTCGCGCGCCTATGGCCTCGATGGCGATGCCAACTGGCGGGTGACCGACGCGCTGACGCTGTCGCTCGCGGCGACCTGGCTCAAGACCGAGATCCAGGGCTACCAGGGTATCAACGCCGCCGGCCAGCCGCTCGATTACGACGGGTACGAATTCCCCTACAGCCCGCGCTTCTCCGGCGCGGCGACGGTTACATACGATACGCCGGTGTCGAGCTCGCTCGGCCTGCGCGCGATCGTCAACGGGCGCTACCAGTCGAAGACGTCGAGCACGATCGAGGATTTCGCGCCGCTGGCGATCCCATCCTACGGCCTGCTCAACGCCAGCCTCGCGCTCTATTCGCAGGACGGGAAGTGGGAGGCGTCGATCTGGGGGCGCAACATCACCGACGAATACTACTGGGCATCGGCGGCGACCAATGCCAACACTGCGGTGCGCTTCCCGGGGCGCAGCGCCAGCTATGGAGCGACGGTGAAGGTCAACTTCTGATCCGATGACAGGCAACCTTCCGCCCTTCCGGCCGCTGCCGCAGAAGCCGGCCGACGCCTCGCTCGAGGCGCGGCCGGACGGCAGCTACGTGGTGCGGTCGAACCACGCGCCGGGAGAGGTGCCGGGCACGCTCGGCGAGATCTTCCGCACGCGCGCGGCCGAGCACCCCGGCCGCGACTGGGTGTTCGAGCGCGAGCCCGGACACGGTCCGTGGCGCGGAATGACCTACGGCGAGGCGCGCAAGGCGGCAGACTCGATCGGCCAATGGCTGCTCGATGCCGGCCTGGCGCCTGGCGACACGGTGATGGTGATCTCGGGCAATTCGGTCGAGCATGCGCTGCTGATGCTCGCCTGCTACACCACCGGCATCGCCATCGCGCCGGTCAGCGCGGCGTACAGCCTGATGTCGCAGGACCACGCCAAGCTGCTGCACTGCGCCGCGCTGCTGAAGCCCAAAGCGGTGTTCGCGCGCGACGGCGCGCAGCATGCGGCGGCGCTCGCCAAGATGCGTGCGGCCGATCCGGACCTCATCGTCATCAGTTCGGATTGCGAGCCCGAAGGCGCGGTCGATTTCGCCAAGCTGCTGATGGCCACGCCCGGCGCCGCGCGCGAAGCTGCGGCTGCGGGCGGGACGCCCGATACCGTGGCCAAGTACCTCTTCACCTCGGGCTCGACCGGCATGCCCAAGTGCGTGCCGCAGACGCACAAGATGATGACCGCGGTCATCGCCGGCGCCGAAGGCCTGGCCGACCGCCCGCGCGAGGAGCGGGTGACGCCGATCTCGCTCGACTGGATGCCGTGGAGCCACATCAGCGGCGGCAACATCTTCTTCAACGGCAACATCTGGGCCGGCGGGACGATGTACCTCGACGAAGGACGCCCGGTACCCGGCCTGTTCGAGACCACGATCAAGAACCTCTACGAAGTCTCGCCGACAGGCTTCGGTTCGGCCCCGGTGGCCTTCGCCATGCTTGCCGACGCGATGGAGAAGGACGAGCGCCTGCGCGCCTCATTTTTCAAGAACCTGCAGTCGATGGGCTACGGCGGCGCCACGCTGTCGGACGACCTCTACGACCGGCTGGAGGCGCTCGCAGTGGCCGAGACCGGCGAGCGGATGGCGATCACCACGATGTACGGCGCCACCGAAACGCAGGGCGTGACGATGGTCCACTGGGTGGTCGACCGGGTCGGGCTGATCGGCCTGCCGATGCCGGGCGTCGAGCTCAAGCTCGCCCCGAGCGGCGACAAGATGGAGGTGCGGGTCAAGGGCGCCAGCGTCACCACCGGTTACTTGGGCGGCGACAAGCCGGCGGGCGAGGTATTCGATGACGACGGCTTCTACCGTCTCGGTGATGCCGCGCGCTTCGTCGACCCCGACGACGTAAACCGCGGCCTGCTGTTCGACGGACGGGTGGCGGAGGACTTCAAGCTGTCGAGCGGGACCTGGGTCTCGGTCGGCACGCTGCGGCCCGATGTCGTCGCCGCATGCAGCCCGCTGGTCTACGACGTGGTCGTCGCGGGTCACGACCGGGGCGACATCGGCATCCTCGTCTGGCCGACGCCGTCGGCGGTGCAACAGCTTGCAAGCGAGGGCGGCCTTCCCGCGCTCGAACGCGCGATCGCCGAACGGATCGACGAATTCAACCGCGCCAACCCCGGCAGTTCGCGCGCGGTCCGGCGGTTCCGGGTGCTCACCGAACCGCCATCGCTCGACGCGGGCGAAATCACCGACAAGGGCTACATCAATCAGCGCACCGTGCTCGAGCGGCGCAGTGCGATCGTCGAAGAGATGTACCGCGGCGCGCGCTGACGCGCTGCGCACTCAACGCTGGCGATAATCGTCGAGGCTGAGCCGGTGGCGGGCGAGCTTTTCGTACAGGGTCTGGCGCGAGATGCCGAGGATGCGGCAGGCCTGCGTCGCGACGCCGCCGGTCTGCTCGATGGTTTCGAGGATCAGGCTGCGCTCGAACGCCGCCACCCGCGCCGCGAGCGAGGCGGGTGCCGCGTCCCCGCTGCGCGGCGCCTGCGGCAGCCCCAGCACGGCGTTGTAGGCGTAGCTGCGCAGCTCGCGTGCATTGCCGGGCCATGCGTGCTCGAGCAGGCGGCGCCGGTCGGCCGCCGATAGGTCGAAGCGCCGGCGCCGGGTGCGCGCGAGCGCCTCGGTAACGAAGCGGGCGAACAGCACCGGGATGTCCTCGCGCCGTTCGCGCAAGGGCGGAATGCGCAGGCGCAGCACGGCGAGGCGGTAGAACAGGTCCTCGCGGAAGCGGCCCGCGCGCACTTCGTCCTCCAGGCTCACCCGCGTTGCCGCGATTACCCGTACACCGATGCGGCCCTCGTCGATCCGCCGCTCTCGCGCTTCGAGATGCGCCAGCAGCCGCGCCTGCAGCGGCGGCGCGAGCGCCTCGATCTCGTCGAGGAACAGCACCCCGCCTTCGAGCTGGCCGATCAGCCCGCCATCGCCCTCGCCCGCGCCGAACAGTTCGACAAGCCCGCGGTCGCCGAGCGAGGAGCACAACAGCGCGGTGAACGGCATCAGCGCGCGCGCCGAGCGGCGGTGCAGCACACGCGCGACCAGCTCCTTGCCGGTGCCGGTCTCTCCTTCGAGCAGCACGTCGAGGTCGATCATCGCCATCTGGCCCACAGTGGCGCGCAGCTTGGCCATCGCTTCGGAGGTGCCGACGAGATCCCCCGCGCCCTCCTGGTCGGCGCTCTCGCGCAGGCGCCGGTTCTCCAGCACCAGCGCGCGCGACTGCAGCGCGCGGCGCACCGCGGCAGTCAGCTGGTCGGTCGAGAACGGCTTGGCGAGGAAATCGAACGCGCCGTCCTTGAGCGCGGCCACCGCCATAGCGACATCGCCGTGGCCGGTGACGAGGATCACCGGAATCTCCGGATCGATGCCGCGCACCGCGCGCATCAGCTCGAGGCCGTCCATCCCGTCCATGCGGATGTCGGTGACAAGACATCCGGCGAAGCTCGAGCGGATCGCCTTGCGCGCCGGCTCGGCCGAGCCGAACGCGCGCGCCTCGAACCCGGCAAGTTCGAGCGCCTGCGCGGTGGCGATGCGCACCGGCTCGTCGTCCTCCACCAGGAAGACCGTGCCCAGATCGCCCGCCTCGCTCATGCCGGCACCAGCGTCGCGGTGAAGGTGCTCCCCGAGCGGTCCGACGCGGTCAGTGCAAGGTCGCCGCCGAACTCGCGCAGGATGTCGCGCGCGATGGCGAGGCCAAGCCCTAGGCCGTCATCGCGTCCGGTGGCGAAGGGCGTGAACAGCTTGCGGCGCACCGCCGATGGCACCCCGCGCCCGTTGTCGGCGACATGCACCTGCACTGTGTCTCCATCGCGCGCGACGCGGATTTCGATCCGGCTCCCGCCACCCTCCGGAGCGGCATCGAGCGCGTTCTGAAGCAGGTTGACGAACACCTGCTCCAGCCGGACGCGATCGGCGGCGACCGTCAGCCGCGCGGCGGCCGGGTCCCAGGCCACTTCGGTGCCGATCGCGGCGATGCGGTGATGCACCAGCAACAGCGCGGCCTCGATCGCACCCTCGAGCATGACCGGGGCGATATCGGGCGTCTTGCGGCGGGCGAAGGTGCGCAGCTCGCCGGTGATCTGGGCGATCCGGTCGGTCAGGCTGACGACCTGCTCCAGATTGGCCGCAGCCTTGTCGGGCGCGCCGCGCCCGATCAGCGCGGCGGCGTTTTCGGAAAAGGTGCGGATCGCGGCGACCGGCTGATTGATCTCGTGCGCCACGCCGGCGGCGATCTGGCCCAAGGTGGCCAGCCGGTTGGCCTGCGCCAGCTCCTCGCGCGAGCGGCGGAAACGCTCCTCCGACCGTTGCCGCTTGTGCCCCTCCTGCACCAGCTGCGCGTTGACCTCGCTCAGCTCCGCGGTGCGCTCGACTACCTTGGCCTCTAGCTCGCGCTGGGCGGTGCGCATCAGCGCCTGCCGCTCACGCTGGCGCACCAGCCACAGCACGACACCCGCGATGACCACTCCCAGCACCACCAGCGCCAGCCGGCTGCGCGCCCGCGCGCTGGCGAGCGCGGGCTCGAGCGGGGACAACGCGGTGAGCTGCGCGCCTTCGAGCGCCACGGCGCGCTCCGCCTTGCGATAGCGCCCACCGCCGAACCGGGCGTCCGCGCGCGAGAAATCGACCGGCAGCGGAGCCAGCACGAGATCGTCGAACTGGCGCGTGCGGCCGATCTCCGCCTGCTCGGCGGGCCCGAGCGGCCGCAGCCGGTGGAAGCGCCATTCCGGGCGTGAACTGACGATCACTACACCGTGGCGGTCGGCGACGAACGTGTCGCCCTCCTGCGCGCGCCACGCCGCCTCGATGCGGTCGAACTCGATCTTGACCACGATCACCCCCAGCGGCGCGTCCGCGGGACCGACCCGGCGGGCGATGAACAGCCCGGGCCGTCCGCTCACCGTGCCGAGCGCGAACAGCTCGGAGGCACCGCGCGTCAACGCGTCGGTAAAGTATGGGCGGAAGCCGTAGTTCTGGCCGACGAAGCTGGTCGGCAGGCGATAGTTGCTCGCCGCCAGCGTCCGGCCGCCGGGCGCGATGACGTAGATGGCAGCGGCTCCCGTTCGACTGGCAAGCACATCCAGCTGATGATTGAGCGCCGCGGGATCGCCGCTCGGCGCGCGAAGCAGTGCGGCGACGCCGGGATATTCGGTGAGAACGGTCGGCAGGAGGCGGAACTTCTGCAGCTCGCTGTCGAACAGCGAGGCGTTGCCACGCGCGAGTTGGCGCGCTTCCACGTCGCCGGTCTGGCGCGCCCAGTCGATCGCCCATCGCTCGCTCGCCCATCCCGCGACCAGCACCGCGGCCAGCAGGATGAAGCCGACGAACCGGCGCGAATCGAAGGGGAAGCGCCGTGAAAGCGTTGTCAGGTGATCCGTACGATCAGGCGCGATCATGTCTGGATTTTCTGACACTTTTGACCTCGAATAAGCTGATCTGAGCAAACAGAATTCAATATAATCAATACTTTAGCTCACATTGAGCCGACCCGTTGACATGGCATGTTACTCGCCTTCACAACAGGCGCAAGACAAGCCTGTCACAGGCAGTGGGGAGGGCAAAAATGGCGGCAAGCGCCGCAGATCCAGCGCCGGGCGCCGCACAGCGCGGTGGCCTCCGCCGCGCGTTCGGCTCGCTCTACGTGCAGGTCCTCACCGCGATTGCGCTGGGCGTGACGGTGGGCGCGCTATGGCCAGAAGCGGGGGTGGCGCTGCAGCCGCTCGGGGATGGCTTCATCAAGCTCGTGAAGATGATCATCGCGCCGGTGATCTTCCTCACCATCGTCACCGGGATCGGCAATGTCCGCAGCGCGGGCAAGCTCGGCCGGGTGGTGGGCAAGGCGTTCGTCTATTTCCTCGCCTTCTCCACGCTCGCGCTGGTCGTCGGGCTGATCGTCGGTAACGTGGTGCAGCCGGGCGCGGGCATGCACGTCGACCCCGCCACGCTCGATACCGGCGCGATCCACGACTACCAGGTCAAGGCCGAGGAATCCTCGGTCGCCAAGTTCCTGCTCGACATCATCCCGACCACGGCGGTTTCGGCCCTGACCGAGGGATCGATCCTGCAGGCGCTGTTCGTCGCGGTGCTCTTCGGCCTCGCCCTGATGGGGGCGGGCGAGGCCGGGGAGCGCGTCACCCGCATGCTCGAGGCTGTGGCCGAGGTGGTGTTCCGCCTCGTTGCCATGCTGATGCGGTTCGCGCCGATCGGTGCATTCGGGGCGATGGCCTTCACCATCGGCAAGTATGGCGTCGGCGCGCTGGTCGATCTGGGCGCGCTGATCGGGACGTTCTACCTGACCTCGCTGCTGTTCGTGATCGTCGTGCTCGGCGCGGTGGCGCGGTACAACGGGTTCTCGATCCTGCGCCTGATCGCGTACCTCAAGGAAGAGCTGCTACTGGTCCTCGGCACCTCGTCGAGCGAGGCCGCGCTCCCGCGCCTGCTGCAGAAGATGGAAGCCGCCGGCTGCCCCAAGGCGATCGTCGGGGTGGTGATCCCGACCGGCTATTCGTTCAATCTCGACGGCACCAACATCTACATGACCCTGGCGGCGCTGTTCATCGCGCAGGCGACCGGCGTGGACCTGACGCTCGGCCAGCAGATTTCGTTGCTGCTGGTGGCGATGATCAGCTCGAAGGGTGCGGCCGGGGTCACCGGTGCCGGGTTCATCACGCTGGCCGCGACGCTGTCGATCGTGCCGTCGATCCCGATCGCGGGGATGGCGCTGATCCTGGGTATCGACCGCTTCATGTCCGAGTGCCGGGCGCTGACCAACTTCATCGGCAACGCCGTAGCGACGGTGGTGGTCAGCCGGTGGGAGGGCCAGCTCGACCGCCCCGCGCTCGACGCCGCGTTGCACGGGGCGCCGGCTGCGCTCCCGCTCGCGTCCATCCCCGCCTTCGCCATCGATCCTCCCGCCGGTGTGCAACTGGGACAAGCCGATGAAGACTGATCTCGTTTCCGCCGGGCCGATGCTCGGCCGGCGCATGCTGCTGCGCTCCGCCGCCGGGCTCGGCGCGGTGGCCGCGCTCGGCAATGCCGGCGGGCTGCAGGCGCACGACCTTGAAGAAATCCCGCTGTGGAGCGGGCCGATGCCGGGCGCGGGCAAGGTCAGCGGCCCCGAAAAGATCGGCACCGAAGGCGCCGGGATCGGGGCGGTCTCCAACGTCTCGACCCCGCGCATGCGCGTTTATCGCCCCAACAACCCCAACGGCCGCGCGGTGGTGATCTGCGGCGGTGGCGGATATTTCCGCATCCAGCTCTGGAAGGAGAGCGGCCCCGCCGCGCGCTGGCTGCAGCTGCGCGGCTACACCGTGTTCGAACTCATCTACCGCCTGCCGGGCGACGGGTGGGAAGCGGTCGCGCCGTTCGCCGACGCCCAGCGCGCGATGAAGATCGTCCGCACCCGCGCCGCCGAGTTCGGGGTGCGCCCGGACGCCATCGGCATCATGGGCCACTCGGCCGGCGGCCACCTCGCCGGGTTCACCGCCCTGCAATCGGCGCGCAAGCTCTACACAGGCGTCGACAAGTACGAAGCCGTCAGCGCGCGCCCGGACTTTGCCGCGCTGCTGTTCCCGGTGGTGTCGCTGCGCAAGGAGTTCGAGTCCACCCGTACGCGCAAGGAGATCATCGGCAAGAACCCGACACGTGCGGCGGAGGATGCCTGGTCGCTCGACACATATGCCGCCAAGGATTCGCCGCCGACGATCCTGTTCTCGGCGGCCGACGACACTACGGCGCCGCCCGCGCACAACATCGGCCTGTTCCAGGCGCTCAATCGCGCCGGCGCCAGCGTGGAGTTGCACATCTTTTCGAGCGGCGGTCACGGCTTCGGCCTCGGCACGCCCGACCAGACCCTGAGCCAGTGGCCCGAGCTCCTCGCCAAATGGCTCGACGTCCAGCTGGCCGCCAAGAATTCCCCGGGAGGACAATGACCATGCGTATCACCCAACTCGCCCGGCTGGCGCTGCTCGGCAGCACCAGCCTGCTGACCGCCACCGTCGTTTCGGCGCAGGAGCAGCCGGCGCCGCCCGCGCCTGCCGACGCCTCTCAAACCGCCGACGCGCAGCCAGAGATCGTCGTCACCGGCAGCCAGATCCAGGGCGCGCAGATCGACGCGGTGCTGCCGGTCACCGTGCTCGACGCGCAGGATATCGAGACCACCGGCGCGACCACTGGTGACGAGCTGTTCCGCTCGATCCCGCAGGCGGGCACGGTCGCGTTCAACGAGCAGAATGCCGACACCCAGAACAATGCGCGCGGCGACGTCGCTTCGGTCAACCTGCGCGACCTCGGCACCGGCAACACGCTGCTGCTGATCAATGGGCGCCGAATGACCCTGCACCCGGGCTTCCAGACCGAGCTGCTGGTCCCCGTCGTCAGTTCCGATACCAACGAAATCACCCCGGGCAGCGTGAAGCGCATCGAAGTGCTGCGCGACGGCGCCTCCGCCATCTACGGCGCCGACGCGGTCGCGGGCGTGATCAACACCATCCTCAAGGGCAACCGCACCGGCGGGTTCCTTGAGGGCGAAGCGCGCCTCTATGACGGCACCAGCATGCTCGGCTACCAGATCAACGGCGGCTTCGACTTTGCCGGCGGCAAGGCCAACCTGACCCTTTACGGCAGCTACTTCCGAGAAAGCGGCATGCCGGCCGCCGACCGGGTCTATTCGTCGGACGACAATCGCCTGCCGCTGGTCGAGGGCACCGACTTCGAAGGCGACGCTTCGTTCAACAACCGCAACACCTTCGGCCCCTTCGGCCAGTTCGACATCCAGGCGCCGAACAACCGCACGCCGATTGGCGACGACGATTTCTTCCTCCAGCCGAGCACGTTCCCGGGCTGCAAATTGCAGTTCGGGAACGGCATCTGTGCCCGTGACGGCACCACGCCGGTCGCCGACGTGCGCTACAACACCGTCTACGGCAACGACCTCATCGCCAGCAAGAACCGCTACAACGCGATGGCGCTCCTGAACTACGAGTTGTCGGACAGCGTCGAGGCGTACTTCGAAGGCAGCTATTACCGCACCGAGAGCTTCCGCAACATCGACGCCTCGGCGATCCTGAGCGCGGTGCCGGTCGGCATCTCGCGCAACGCCTATTACAACCCGTTTGGCCCGACGACCCGGGGCGGCGTCGCCAATCCGCAGCGCCTGCCAGGCACCACCATTCCCGCCACCGGCGCCGACGTGATCATGGAGCGCTACCGCTTCGTCGACGCGGGCAACCGCGGCGTGGCGGTCGACAAGGACACTTACCGCGCGGTCGCGGGCCTGCGAGGCAACTTCGGCGCGTGGGACTTCGACACCGGCGTGCTCTACTCCGAGGCGAAGTCGACCGACGTCGAGAGCAACCGCGTTTCGCTGACGCTGATGCAGAAGCAGATCAATCTGACCACGCCCGACGCCTACAACCCGTTCAACGGCGGCTGCCTGGGCGATCCGGGCGAAGGCGATTGCACGCCCAACCCGGCCTCCTCGATCGATCCGTTCCGCATCGATGTCTACCGCAAGGGCGGCACCAGTCTCGCGCTCGCCGATTTCAAGCTGAGCCGTGACGACCTGTTCACCCTGCCCGGCGGCAACCTCGGCGTGGCGACGGGCGTCGAGTGGCGGCGCGAGACGTTCTACGACGACCGCGACCCGCGGCTCGACGGGACGATCACCTTCACCGACAGCGTTACGGGCGTGTTCAACGGCAGCGATGTCGCGGGCACCAGCCCCTCGCCCGACACCAGCGGCCACCGCGAAGTGTACTCCGCCTTCGCCGAGCTGTTCGTGCCACTGGTCGATCGCGACATGAACATTCCGCTGGTCGAGGAATTCAACGTCCAACTCGCCGGCCGGGTCGAGCACTTCACCGACATCGACGAGACCGCCGCGGTCCCGCGCGTCGCCGCGTCGTGGACGACCATTCCGGGCGTCACCTTCCGCGGCGCATGGTCGAAGGGCTTCCGTGCGCCGAACCTGATCCAGGTCAACGACGAAGGAACCACCCGCTCGAACACCCGCGACGACTTCGTGGTATGCCAGGCGCAGGTGAAGAAGGGGATCATCGCCAACCTCGGTGCCTGCCCCGGCGTGGGCGTGATCAGCATCCGCTCGGGCACCGAGAACCTCGTTCCCGAAGACAGCACCAGCTTGAACCTTGGCGTGGTGCTCGAACCCGCCTTCATCCCCGGCCTGACGCTGACCGCCGACTACTGGCGGGTGAAGCAGAAGGACCTCGTCGGCACGTTCGGCGACGACAACGCGATCGCGCTCGATTATCTGCTGCGCCTCTCCGGCAGCAGCAATCCCAACGTGGTGCGCCTGGCGCCCACCGCCGAGGACATCGCGCTGTTCGCCGGCACCGGCCTCGCCCCGGCGGGCAAGATCGACTTCGTGCAGGACGACTACATCAACCTCGACAGCCGCGTGTCGCGCGGGATCGACTTCGGCCTGACCTACCGCGTGCCCGATTTCGGCGCCGGCAAGTTCCGGGTGAAGGCCAACGTCGCGCGGCTGCTGGGCTTCGTGCAGACTGCCAGCGCGGATGGCCAGACGCTGGTCGACGCGGTCGCCGCCGGCACCCTCCCGCTCGACGTGTCGGTGGGCGGGCTCGGAGAATTGCTCCAGCTCGACGGGCGGCCCAAGTGGCGCGCCAGCGGCTCGATCAACTGGGAGAAAGGCCCGTGGGAAGCGGGGTTGTTCGGTCAGTACGTCGGCAAGTTCTGGGACACCAGCGTGGTGCGCGACGTGCTCCTAGT
>JAEWKG010000143.1 GCA_023386135.1 Pseudomonadota bacterium
GGTGGTGAGCCAGGACGTGCGCAGCTTCGACGGCACCCGCGTGCTCGTCCCGCGTTCCAGCCGGCTGATCGGGCAGTACCAGTCGGGCCTGCAGGGCGGGCAGAAGCGCGCCTACGTCATCTGGACCCGGTTGATCCGGCCCGACGGCGCTTCGGTCAACCTCGGCTCGCCGGCGGTGGGCTTCGACGGGACGACAGGGCTGGCGGGCTCCGTCAACAGCCACTTCTTCCAGCGCTTCGGGTCCTCGATGCTGCTGTCGGTCATCAGCGGACTCGCCACCGGGGGCGCCTCCGTGGTGCTCGGCGGCGGGGCGAGCGCGGCGAGCACCGCGCTGCAGCAGGACGGCCAGATCGCGCCGACCGTGCGCGTGCGTCAGGGCGAGCCGATCCGCGTGTTCACCGCACGCGACCTCGACTTCAGCCAGGTCGCCGCGGTCAAGTAAGATGTCTGCCGAGGTCCATCCTCTCCCCGGAGCAGCCGCGCCGGCGGGCGAGCGCAGCGTCTATCTCGACGCCTACCTCGCCCCGTTCGCGCACTGGCTGGCGCGCGACACGGTGACCGAGATCATCGTCAACCGCCCGGGCGAGGTGTGGATCGAGGACGCGGCTGAAGGCCGCATGCAGCGCGTCGACGCGCCCGAGATCGACGACCGGCTGGTCCAGCGCCTGGCCGAACAGGTTGCGCGGGTCAGCCACCAGGGCATCAATCGCGAGCACCCGCTGCTCGGCGCCACGCTGCCCGCCAGTGGACTCGAGGGGGGCGCGCGCGTGCAGTTCTGCGGGCCGCCGGCGGCGCGCAAGCACTGGGCGATGGCGATCCGCCGTCACCGCCGGCTCGACCTGCCGCTCGACGCCTACGACGCGGGGCCGCTCCGCAGCGCCGACGCGGGCGCGATGCCAGACCCCCAGGCGGAGCCGATCGCCTACCTCCGCGCCGCCATCGCGCAGCGGAAGACGATCCTCATTTCCGGCGGCACCAGTACCGGCAAGACGACCTTCCTCAACGCCATGCTCGGCGAGATCCCGCGGCACGAGCGGGTGATCCTGGTCGAGGACACCCCCGAGCTGCGCCTGCCGGGCGAGAACGGCGTCGGCCTCGTGGCGGTCAAGGGCGAGCTGGGCGAAGCCAAGGTCACCGCCAACGAACTGCTCCAGGCCGCGCTCCGCCTGCGCCCCGACCGCATCGTGCTGGGCGAGCTGCGCGGGGCGGAGAGCGTCAGCTTCCTGCGCGCGATCAACACCGGCCACCCGGGCAGCTTCTCGACCATCCACGCCAACTCCCTGCGCGGCGCGCTCGACCAGCTCGCGCTGATGGTGATGCAGACCGGCATCGGCCTCACCCGCGGCGACACCATCGCCTATGCCGCGAGCGTGATCGACGTGATCGTTCAGCTTGGCCGCGACGGCTCGGGACGGCGCGGAATCGCCGCCATCGCCGAAAGCGCGACGCTCGTCTGATTGCCTTTTGTTTGCGCCCCGGCGTGACAAAGCGGCCACAGCCCGCGCCAACGCGCTGCTTTACGTAAGGGAAAATCCCCCCGGCGCCCGCCACACCCTTGGGCAAGAAAGTTTCGCGGAAGGCGCAATTCACAGGGCGCAACACAGCCTATTGCCAGCATACCGGAAATTGCATTAGCTTCGCCGCCGATAGAGGCCGCGTCATATAGACGGCCCGATCGAGGAGAGGACTGATGAGGGTGAAGGCTACCCTGCTTGCCGGCATTTGTGCGTCGGTGATGGCAGTTCCCGCATATGCGCAGGACACGACCACCTCGGGCGACACCGCGTCCGCCGACGCGACGGTCACCAACGACGCCAACACGATCGTCGTGACCGCGCAGCGCCGCGCGGAAGCGCTGCAGAACGTGCCGATCGCGGTCAGCGCGTTCAGCGAAGCGGCCCTCGAGGCGCAACAGATCGACAACGCGTCCGACCTGCAGCTGACCCTGCCGAACGTGTCCTTCACCAAGGGCAACTTCACCGGTTCCAGCTTCACCATCCGCGGCATCGGCGACCTGTGCGTCGGCACCAGCTGCGACAGCGCGACCGGTATCCACACCAACGGCTCTCCGCTATTCGGCACGCGCCTGTTCGAAACCGAATACTTCGATCTCGAGCGGATCGAGGTGCTGCGCGGACCGCAGGGCACGCTCTATGGCCGCAACGCTACCTCCGGCGTGATCAACATCATCACCGCCAAGCCGGACCTGTCGGGCTTCCATGCCTCGGCCGAAGGCGAATACGGCAACTACAATTCGATCAAGGCCAAGGGCATGGTCAACCTGCCCCTTGGCGACACGATGGGCGTCCGCATCGCGGGCTTCTACCTCAACCGCGACGGATACACCCTCAACACCTACGACGGTTCGCACATCGACGACCGCGACATGTACGCGGTGCGCGGTTCGTTCCGCTGGGAGCCGGGGCCGGACACTACGTTCGACCTGATGGGCTACTACTTCCGCGAGAACGACAACCGCCTGCGCATCCAGAAGCAGCTGTGCCAGCGCGACCCGACCGGTGTGCTGGGCTGCCTGAACAACTTCCGCAGCTTCGAGAAGACCAACACCAACTCGACCTTCACCGGCACGCTCGGCTCGAAGGAATTCCTGCAAAGCCAGGGTATCCCGGGTGTCTTCGGCCTCAACAGCCTCTACGGGCCCGACGGTTTCTCGAAGGCGGTCGAGCCCAACGACGTGCGCACCGTAACCACGCCGTTCACGCCCGAATACTTCGCCGACGAATTGCAGGTGCAGGGGCACCTCGACCAGAACTTCGGCAAGATGAACCTGTCGCTGACCGGCATCTACCAGGAAACCTCGGTCGACTCGCGGCAGGACTACAACCTCGGCGTGGCCGACCGTACGGGCGTCCAGTTCCAGACGGCGCTGGGAGCGCTCGCCGCGGCCGCGGCCGGCGGCATACCGGGCCTGCCCGCATCGTACTTCCAGCCGATCGCGTCGGCGATCATTCCCAACGGGCCGACCGGCCAGTTGTGCACTTCGGACACCTCGCTCGACAACCGCGGCGCGTTCGAAGGCAATTCGGTCTGCAGCCCGGTTCCGCTCGCCTTTGACCGTTCGATCGGTAGCACCAAGTCCTGGTCGGGTGAGGCAATTGTCTCGAGCGACTTCGACGGCCCATTCAATTTCCTGCTCGGGGGCATCTACGCCCAGTCCAAGGCAACTGACGTCGACTACTTCGTCAATGCCTTCGCGATCGACTACGTGACCGGCGTGCTGGGCACGTTCACGGCGCTCGGTACGGGCGCAGCGCCGTCGTACCTCGCGACGTCGATGTACCGCAACAACACGACCGACTTTACGCTCAAAAGCTACGGTATTTTCGGCGAAGTCTATTTCGACATTTCAGACAAGCTGAAGTTCACCGGCGGGCTGCGCTACAACAACGACAAGAAGTCGCTGACCGCGCGCTCCACGCTGGCAAACTTCCTCAATCCGTTCTCGAACGACGGCGATCCGTTCACTGCGCCCGCTGCGGCGGGCTTCGACGCCGATCCGGGACTCGCCGGCAACCAGCCTTACCAGATCCGCGACGTGGGGTTCCACGCGGTCACTGGCCGTGCGGTGCTCGATTACCAGATCACACCGAACAACCTGCTCTATGCCTCGTATTCGCGCGGCTACAAGTCGGGCGGCATCAATCCGCCGCTGCAACCGATATTCGCGGTGCCGGACAGCTTCGGTAACGAAAAGGTAGATGCCTTCGAGATCGGCACCAAGAACACCTTCATGAACGGTGCTCTCCAGCTCAACCTGACCGGCTTCTACTACAAGTACGCAGGCTTGCAGCTCAGCCGCATTATCGCGCGTACTTCGGTGAACGATACGATCGACGCCAACATCTGGGGCCTCGAGCTGGAATCGGTCATCCACCCCTCGGACAACTGGCTCATCAACATGAGCCTCAGCTACCTGAATGCCCGGGTGGCCGGCGACCAGTTCTTCTCCAACCCGCGCGATCCGGGCGGCGGCGATCCGAACGCAGTGATCATCAAGGATATCTCCAACGGTGCACACTGCGCGGTTACCGGTGCCGGCGCCAAAGCCTTTGTGACTCAGGCAAATGCGGCCATCAACGCCGGCGCCATTCCTGGTATCAAGCCGGGTGCCGGCTTGCAGGCGCCCACTGCCTTCCCGGCCAACAGTGGCATTGCCTCCACCGGTGCCTTCAGCTTCTGCGCGGTGCTGCAAGGATTGGCGCCGACCTTGGGAGCAGCGGTTGGTGGGGTTCAGGTGCTCAGCCCCGGCGTCCAGGTCAACCTCAAGGGGAACACGCTGCCGCAGGCGCCGAACCTCAAGGCGTCGATCGGCGCGCAGTATACCTACAACTTCGTCAACGGGATGACGCTGGTTCCGCGCTTCGACGTTTCGCTGACGGGAACGCAGTACGGCAACATCTTCAACGGTAACGTCAACCGGATCCAGCCGTTCGCGCAGGCGAACGCGCAGATCCAGCTCAACGGAGCCGATGACAGGTGGTTCGTGCGCGGGTTCATCCAGAACATCTTCGACGCGAACTCGACCACGGGCCTGTATGTGACCGACGCCTCTTCGGGCCTCTACACCAACATCTTCACTCTCGAGCCGCGCCGCTACGGCATCGCCGCAGGCGTGAAGTTCTAACCTGACGCCTCACAAGGGGAGGAAGGGCCGGTCCGCGAGGGCCGGCCCTTTTCTTATGGCTAGCCGGCGGCCTTGCCGAAGGGCGAGAAGTTGGTGTCGGTGTCGAACACCTCGACGCCTTCGCGCCGCTTGAGCGCGCCGACCACGGCGTAGGTCACCGGGGTCAGCAGCACTTCCCAGCTGACCTTGATCACCCACTGGGTCGCCGCGACGACCGCCACCTGGCCCGGCGTCCAGCCCGCCGCGCCGAGGAAGGCGAGCGGATAGAACAGCGCGCTGTCGACCGCCTGGCCGAACACCGTCGAGCCGATCGTGCGGGTCCACAGCATGCGCCCCTGCGTCCAGATCTTCATCCGCGCGAGGACGTAGGAATTGACGAACTCGCCCGCCCAGAACGCTGCGACCGAAGCGAATACGATGCGCGGGGTCTGGCCGAACACCGCTTCGTACGCCGCTTGCCCGGTCCACCCGGCATCGGGCGGCAGGGCGACGACCACCACGCTCATGAACACCATGAACAGCAGCGCCACGAACCCCGCCCAGATGCAGCGCCGCGCGTGGGCGTAGCCGTACACTTCGGTGAGGATGTCGCCGATCACATAGGAAACGGGGAAGAACAGCACCCCCGCGCCGAACGGCCACAGGCCGATGACGGGCAGGTCCACCACCGCCCGCTTGCCCGCCCCGATCAGGTTCGACAGCAGCAGGATGGTGACGAAGGCCGCCATCACGAAATCGAAGTAGCGGAAATGGCGCGGGCCGGCGGCCGTGCCTTCGATACGGGTGACGGGTTCGTTCATGGCGCGTGGGTTATCGCGATTTGAGGGGAGCGAAAAGCACGCTATGCGCGTGCCCCAGAGCGCGCCCGTAGTTCAACTGGATAGAGCACGAGCCTTCTAAGCTTGGAGTTGCAGGTTCGAGTCCTGCCGGGCGCGCCAATCCGCAATCGTTGCCCTCGCTGCCTGTACGCCGCCACACTTGGAACTTCTCACTTGGATGGGCGAACAGCATCGAACGTCAAGTGACGAAATTTTAAAATAAAGTTTCGTTCAATGCGGCATACTTGGCTGAAAAATGCGTCCAGGTGTGAGTCGGCGTATTGAACTTGGCAGGCGTCGGGAGGAAGGGGCACTCGCCAACGGTTCTCAAAACAGGTCGCGCGGTCGCTCGACCCGCTGGCTCGATGCCATTT
>JAEWKG010000121.1 GCA_023386135.1 Pseudomonadota bacterium
AGGCAGTGCCAATCCCCGCGCATGACCGAACCGACCTCGACCACACCCTATCACTCCGTCCCGCGCGGACTCTTCCTGCTGGCGATCTTCTACGGCGGAATGGTCCCGCTTGGCGGCTTCCTCGGCGTCAAACAGGTCGCGCTTGGGCCGCTGGCGGTGGAGGCGGGGATCTTTCCCTTCCTGTCGCTGGTGGCGATGTCGAGCGCGGTGGCGGAGGCCTACGGCAAGCCCACCGCCGACCGACTGGTGCGGTTCGGGTTCATCCCGCTGGTGGTGGCGATCCTGCTCGCGCTGCTGGTGCTCAATCTGCCGGAAGACCCCGGCATGTGGGCGGACGCCAAGAAGGCATTCCCGATCGTCATCGGTCAGTCGTGGCGGATGATGGCGGCGGGCGTGATCGCCTACGGCGTGTCGGTTACGATGAACATCTGGCTGTTCGACCGCCTGCGCGGCACGGCGGGCCACTCGGGTCTGGGGGCGAGCATCCGCGGGTTCATCGCCGCGGCGCTGTCGCAGATCGTCGATACGCTGATCTTCATCACCGTGTCGTTCTACGGCGTGCGGCCGATCGGCGACCTGCTCCTCGGCCAGATGCTCGCCAAGGTGGTGCTGAGCCTGGTGCTGGTGCCGCCGCTGATCGCGCTTGGCGTGGCCATCGCGCGGCGGCTCGACCGCGCGCCCGCCTGACCTGACCGCCTTGGCCGCGCCGATCCCTTTCGACGCGGCGCTGGCACTGATCGGCGACGTCGCGCCGCTTGGCTGCGAGACCGTTCCGCTCGCCGACGCTGCCGGGCGCACGCTCGCTGCCGACCTGATCGCACGCGGCCAAGCGCCCCGCTCGGCAGTTTCGACGATGGACGGATATGCCGTGGTCGACGCCGCGACCGCGCCGGGCGAATGGCTCGAAGTGATCGGCGATTCGCGCGCCGGCGCCTGGTGGCGCGGTACGGTCGGGCCGGGACAGGCGGTGCGCGTGTTCACCGGCGCGGGCGTTCCGGCGTGCGCGACGCGGGTGATCATCCAGGAGCATGCCGAGCGAGGCGGCGCGCGGGTGCGCTTCACGCCCGCCTACGGCCCGGCGACCTACATCCGCGCGGCGGGCAGCGACTTTACCGCCGAGGCGGTGCTGCTGCCCGCCGGTACGCGGCTGACCCCGCGCATGCTGGTCGCGGCGGGGGCGGCCGACCGGGCGGAGGTGACGGTCGGGCGCATCCCTCGAGTGGCGATCCTCGCCACCGGCGACGAACTCGCCGCGCCCGGTGAGGCGCATACCCGGGAGGATGCGATCCCCGAGACGATTGGACCGGGCGTCGCCGCGATGGCGGAAGGCGTGGGGGCCGAGGTCGTCGCGCGGGCGATCTGCCCCGACGACCTCGCGCGCTTGACCGCGCTAGCGGGCGAACTGCTTGCCGCCGCCGACCTGGTGGTGGTGACCGGCGGTGCCTCGGTCGGCGAGCGTGATTTCGCCAAGGCCAGCTTCGCCGCGCACGGGCTGGCGCTGGCGTTCGAGAAGGTCGCCATCAAGCCGGGCAAGCCGGTGTGGTTCGGCCGCTGCGGCGACGCGCTTGTGCTCGGCCTGCCGGGCAATCCGACATCGGCGATGGTCACCGCCGCGCTGTTCCTGCGCCCGCTGCTCGCGCGGCTGCAGGGCGATGATACCGCGCACCAGTGGCGCACCCTGCCGCTCGCCGAGCCACTCCCGCCGACGGACGAGCGCGAGACTTTCTCCCGCGCGCGGTGGGATGATGCGGGGCTGACCCCGCTCGGCAACCAGGACAGCGGCGCCCAGAGCCCGCTCGCCGAGGCCGACTGGTTGATCCGCTGCCCGCCGCACCAGCCCGCTTTGCCGGCAGGCACGATGGTTCGCGCGCTGGCGTTCTAGCTCTTGAGCTTCATCGTCGGGGAGAGTTCAGCGGTCGGCAGCACGATCTCGATCAGCGCCGCCTCGCCCGACTTGCGCGCCGCCTCGAATGCGGGCGCGAAGTGCTCGGTCTTCTCGACGCGCCAGCCGGCGATGCCGTAGCTTTGCGCCAACGCGGCGAAGTCAGGATTGACCAGCTCGGTGCCGACCACGTGGCCGGGATAGCGCCGTTCCTGGTGCATGCGGATCGTGCCGTAGGCGCCGTTGTTCACCACCACCACGATTACCGGCACCCGGTGGCGCACGATGGTGGCAAGCTCGGTCGACGCCATCATGAAGCAGCCGTCGCCGGCGAAGCATACCACGCAGGCGTCGGGGTGGCGGACCCCGGCGGCGATCGCGGCGGGGAGGCCGTAGCCCATCGCCCCGCTGGTCGGTGCAAGCTGCGTGCCGCGCCGCTTGTAGCGGAAGAACCGGTGCAGCCAGATCGCGTAGTTGCCCGCGCCGTTGGTCAGGATCGCGTCGTCGGGCAGCGTGTCGGCGAGCCAGCCGACGATCTTCGCCATGTCGACCGGGCCGACCGACGCGGGCGGCTGCTGCCACGCTTCGTAGTCGGCGCGGGCGGAGCTGCGCCACTCGTTGTACAGTGGTTGCAGATACAGTGCAGCGGCTGCCTTGGCGAACGCATTGACGTCGGCAGTGATCGCCAGCGTCGGCTGGTACACCCGCCCCAACTCGCTTGCCTCCGGATAGACATGCACCAGCTTCGGCCCCGGCAGCGGCGCATCGAGGTTGGTGTAGCTGTCGGTGACGATCTCCCCCAGCCGGGTGCCCACCGCGACGATCAGGTCCGCCTCCCGCCAGCGCGCCTTGAGCTTGGGATTGATGCCGAGCGCCGACTCGCCGACGTAATTGTGGTGGCGATTGTCGAACAGGTCCTGCCGCCGGAACCCACAAGTCACCGGCAAACCCGACGTTTCAATAAATTTGGTGAGGTCGGCGAGGCCTTCATCGGTCCAGCCCGAGCCGCCCAAAACTAACAGCGGCTGTTCGGCGCTGTTCAGCAACTCGATCAAGCGCTTCATTGACACATCGTCGGGCGCGGGACGCGAAGGGCGAGGTTGATTCTGTTGTGCGCCGACTTCGATGTTCTCGCTCAGCATGTCCTCCGGCAGTGCGATCACCACCGGCCCCGGCCGGCCACCAAGCGCGACCGCATAGGCCCGCCCGACAACCTCCGGGATACGCGTCCCGTCGTCGATCTGCGTCGCCCATTTGGCGAGGTCGCCGAAGGTCGCCGGGTAGTCGACTTCCTGGAACGCCCCCCGCCCCAGTTGGTCGCGCGGCACCTGCCCGACGAACAGGATCATCGGCGTGCTATCGTGCTTTGCCGTGTGAATTCCGATACTTGCGTGGCACGCGCCGGGCCCGCGGGTGACGAAGCAGATGCCCGGCCGCCCGGTCAGCTTGCCCCACGCCTCGGCCATGTTGGCCGCCCCCGCCTCGTGCCGGCAGACGATCAGCTTGATCGCATCGCCCGCCTCGTAGATCGCGTCGAGCGCGGCGAGATAGCTTTCGCCCGGGACGCAGAACACCGTGTCCACGCCGCGCGCGATCAGCTCGCGGATCAGGATCTGGCCGCCGGTCAGCGTGGTGGTGTCGTCGGTCATCGGGTCCTCGGCTCGGGTGCAAATGCGCGCCTAACCGCTGCCTACGCAAATGCCCACCCCGGCATCAACCGCCGATGCGATCCGACGAACGGCCCTGTCGGAGGATAGGCAAGTCTGGCATAGGGCGACCCACGTTTTGGGGACGAAAAGGATTCACTGACATGCCGAGCATCACTTCGACCGCGCGCCGCGCGCGCCGCCTGCCGTCCGCGCTGGGCGCATCGCTGCTGGCGATCGCCGCCGCCGGACTTGCCGCACCTGCGCTGGCGCAGGACACGGCCACCGCCGCCGCACCGGCTACCGCGACCACCACCGGCATCCCGGCGTGGGACCTCAAGTCTGCCGACCTACCCGCCGATCCCTCGGTTCGCTTCGGCGTGCTGCCCAACGGCATGCGCTA
>JAEWKG010000295.1 GCA_023386135.1 Pseudomonadota bacterium
ACGCCGACCTCGATCACGGTTGTGGCGACCAGCAGCTTGGCCTCTCCGCGCGCGAACCGCTCCATCGCCGCGTCCTTGGCCTCGGGGCGGAGCTGGCCGTGGACCAGCACGACCGCGTTCCCGAACCGCTCGCGCAGGCTGGCGTAGCGGGCCTCGGCTGCGGCGATGTCCTCACTTTCGAGCTCGCGGACCATCGGGCAGACCCAATATGCCTGCGCCCCCGCCTCGATCTGGCGCGCGAGGCGCTGGACCATCTCGGGCAGGCGATCGGCGGAGACCACCACGGTGTCGATCGCCTGCCGGCCGGGCGGCATTTCGTCGAGGCGGCTCACGTCCATCTCGCCGTACTGCGCCAGCGTCAGCGTGCGCGGGATCGGAGTGGCGGTCATCGCCAGGGTGTGCGGGGTGACGCGGCCCTTGCTCGCCAGCGTTAGCCGCTGCGAGACGCCGAAGCGGTGCTGCTCGTCGATCACGACGAGGCCGAGGTTCTTGTAGCCGACCGTGTCCTGGAAGATCGCGTGGGTGCCGACGACGATCTGGATGCCGCCGTCGTGCAGGCCCATCAGGATCGATTCGCGCGCGCGGCCCTTGTCGCGGCCCGTGAGCAGCGCAACCTCGACCCCGGTGGGCGCGAGCATCCGCCGCAGCGTCTCGAAGTGCTGGCGGGCGAGGATTTCGGTCGGGGCGAGCAGCGCAGCCTGCGCCCCGGCCTCGACCGCGACCAGCATCGCTTCGAGCGCGACCACCGTCTTGCCGCTGCCGACATCGCCCTGCAGCAGGCGCAGCATCGGGGTGTCCTGCACCAAGTCGCCCTCGATCTCGCCGATCGAGCGGCGCTGTGCGCCCGTCAGCGGGAACGGCAGGTCGAGCTTTGCACGCAAGCTTCCGTCTCCCCGCAAGGGCTGCCCGCGTCGCTTGCGGTTATCGGCCTTGACCACCGCCAGCGCGTGGCTGTTGGCGAGCAGTTCGTCGTACGCCAGGCGGTCGCGCGCGGCAGGGTGCTCGCCCTTATGCGCGAGCTTCAGCGCGTCGGCCCAGGCTGGCCACTTGGCGCGCTCGAAGTGTGTGGGCTCGATCCATTCGGGCAGCTCGGGCAGTCGGCTGAGCGCCTGCGCGGCGAGGCCCGCGACCTTGGGTTGGGTCAGCCCTTCGGACAGCGCGTAGATGGGTTCGTTGAGCGTGGTCAGCAGCCCGGCGCTGTCCTCCGCCACGTGGTCGGGGTGCACGATCTGCAGCATCTGCCCGTATTGGTCGAGCCGCCCCGCGACCCACCGCCTGGCGCCGACCGGCAACTGCTTCTTGGCGGTATAGCTCGCCTTGCCGAAGTAAGTCAGCGAGGCGACGTTGCCGAGGGCGTCCTGCGCCAGCACGTTGTACGGCCCGCGCCCCGAACGCGCGGCGCGGTGTTCGATCACAGTCAGCGGCACGACCACCTGCTCGCCCACGCTCGCCTGGTCGAGGTTCTCCACCGGCCTCCGGGTCACGAAGCGGTCGGGCAAGTGATACGCGACATCGCGCACGCGGGTGAGGCCGAGCTTCTCGAGCGGCTTCATCACCTTGGGCCCGACGCCCTCCAGCGTCTCCACTTCCGCGAACAGGGGATTGAGCACGTCGGGCCGCATGGGGCGCTTTAATCACCACTTCGGCCGGTCAACAATCGTTAGCAAAGGAACGACTCCCGGCCTCCACCGCTTTGTGGGCTGAAACCACTCAGGGGAGACCACCCATGGCAGACAAGGAATACACCGACGCGATCGCGCTCCTGAAGGCCGATCACCGCGAGGTCGAGGAACTGTTCGAGCAGTTCGAGAAAGCGAAGGACGACAACCGCAAGTGGGAGATCGCGCAGAAGGTCTGCAACGAGCTCAAGATACACACCATGCTGGAGGAAGAGATCTTCTACCCGGCGACCAAGGAAGCGGTGGAGGAAGACCTCTACAAGGAAGCCTTCATCGAACACGACGGCGCCAAGGTACTGGTCAACGACATTATGGAAACGGGCGGCGAAGGCGAGTTTTTCGAAGCCAAGGTCAAGGTTCTGTCGGAAGAGATCGAGCACCACGTCAAGGAAGAGGAGCAGCGCGAGACGGGCTACTTCGCCCAGGTCCGCGACAGCGAAATCGACCTGGTGGCGCTGCGCGACCAGATGCTCGCCCGCAAGCAGGAGCTGCAGACGCAAGTCGAAGCAGGCGGCCTGCCCGCGGCCGAGCTGACCGCGGTTGACGCCGACGCCAGTTGAGCGTGACGGATCGCGCCGTGGCGGGTATGCGCCCGCCATGGCCGATCCAGCCCTCGCCCCTCGCCTCGCCCGCGCGAAGTTCCGCGCGTGGCACCGCGGCACGCGCGAGGCGGATTATATGATCGGCGGGTTCTTCGACCGCTACTCCGGCGATTGGGACGAACCCGAACTCGCGTGGTTCGAGGCGCTGCTCGAGGAAGACGACGTCGACGTGATGGCGTGGGCGCTCGGCGTGCAAGAGGCTCCCGCGCACCTTGCTGGCCCGCAGCTGCAGGCCATGCGGCGGCTGGACTACGTCGATATCGGATAGCTGCGAAACCGGTTGGAATGCCGGGCGTTTGCCCTATCTGAGCAGTTCAGACCAACCCGCTCGAATCTCTCGGGCGGGTGCCGCCGCGCGCCCAAACGACAGGAACCCGATGCCCGACCTCCAGAAAATCCTGTCCGCCAAGACGCCGCTGACGCTCGCCTCGATCCCGCGCGGCGCGCAGCCCCTGGTGATGAGCGACCTCGCCCGCGCCGCGAAAGGGCGCGCGGTATTCATTGCGCCGGACGAAGCAGCGATGCGCGGCGTAGCCGAGGGCGCGCAGTTCTTCGCGCCCGAGCTGGAGGTGATCGAGTTCCCCGCGTGGGACTGCCTTCCCTACGACCGCGCCAGCCCGGCGCTCTCGGTCAGCGCGCGGCGACTGTCGGCGCTGCATCGGCTGCAGGCCGGGCCAAAGGACAAAGGCTCCGGTTCGCAATTGCTGGTGACGACGGTCAACGCGCTGCTCCAGCGCGTGCTTACCCCGTTCCGCGTGCGCGAGGCGGTGCGCGAGCTCAAGCCCGGCATGACGATCGCGCGCGAAGCGCTGATCGGGGTGCTGCAGCGGCAGGGCTACACCCGCACCGACACGGTGGTCGATCACGGCGAATTCGCGGTGCGCGGATCGATCTTCGACGTGTTCCCCTCGGGGCTCGAGCACGGACTGCGGCTCGACTTCTTCGGCGACGAACTCGAATCGCTGCGGCTGTTCGACCCGACCACGCAGATGACCACCGGCACGCTCGAGCGGCACCTGCTCCTGCCGGCGAGCGAGGCGCTGCTCGATGACGACACGATCAAGCGCTTCCGCACCCGCTACCGCGAGATGTTCGGTGCCAACGCGACGCAGGACCCGCTGTACCAGGCGATCAGTGAGGGTCGCCGTCTTGCGGGCATGGAGCACTGGCTGCCGCTTTTCGAGGAGCGGCTGTCGACGCTGTTCGACCATCTCGCCGACAATGACCTGATGGTGATCGACGGCGGCGCGCTGACTGCCGCAGACGAGCGGCTGACCGACATCGCCGATTACCACAAGCAGCGTGAGAGCGGCAGCTACCGGCCACTCGCCGAGGACGCGCTGTACTTGTCGGCGGAGGAGTACCAGGCCGCGCTCAAGGACCGCCCGGTTCACCGCGCCTCGATCTTCGCCGAGCCCGAGAGCGCGAACGTGATCAATTTCGCCTTCCAGTCGGGCCGCGACTTCGCCCCCGAGCGCGCGCGTCAGGCGAGCGGCGAAGGCGGCAGCATCTACGCCGCCGCCGCCGATCACCTCAAGGCCGCCGCCAAGGCCGGCAAACGCCCGCTGCTTGCGCTCTATTCGAAGGGCAGCCGCGCGCGTATCGCCTCGATCATCGGCGAAGCGGGCGCGCCGATGGAGCTAGCCGAAAGCTGGCAGGAAGCGCTCGGGCTATCGGCCAAGGGCAAGCCGACCGCGCTAGTCGTCCCGCTCGAAACCGGGTTCGCCAACGACGAGATCGACCTCGTCACCGAGGCCGACCTGCTCGGCGACCGGCTGGTCCGCCGCAAGAAGCGCCGCAAGAGCGCCGACGCCTTCCTCGCTGAACTTCAAGCGCTCAATGCGGGCGACCTTGTGGTCCACATCGATCACGGCATCGGCAAATACCTCGGCCTCGAAGCGATCCCGGTCGGCAAGTCGAAGCACGACTGCGTGATGCTCGAATACGCCGGCGGCGATAAGCTCTATGTGCCCGTGGAGAACCTCGAAGTCCTCAGCCGTTACGGCTCGAGCGAGGAATCGGTCGGCCTCGACCGGCTAGGTGGCGAAGCGTGGCAGAAGCGCCGCTCTCGCCTCAAGGAGCGCATCCGCGAGATCGCGCACGAGCTGCTCCGCACCGCGGCCGCCCGCGCGCTGCGCAAGGCGCCGATGGTCGAGGTCGAGGAAGCGAGCTTCATGCCCTTCGTCGATCGCTTCCCGTGGGAAGAGACCGACGATCAGGACCGCGCGATCTTCGAGGTGCTGACCGATCTCGCCAGCGGCGCGCCGATGGACCGCCTCGTCTGCGGCGACGTTGGCTTCGGCAAGACCGAGGTCGCGCAGCGCGCCGCCTTCGCTACCGCGATGAGCGGCAAGCAGGTGGCGATCGTCGCCCCCACCACCCTGCTCGCCCGCCAGCACTACGAGAACTTCGCCGCGCGCTTCTCGGGCTTCCCGCTCAAGGTGGGCCGTCTCAGCCGCTTGGTCTCGTCGAAGGAGATGGCCGAGACCCGCGAAGGGCTCGCCTCGGGCGATACCGACGTAGTGGTCGGCACCCACGCGATCCTGTCGAAATCGACCCAGTTCAAGAACCTCGGCCTGGTGGTGGTCGACGAGGAGCAGCGCTTCGGCGTCACCCACAAGGAGAAGCTCAAGCAGCTGCGCGCCGACGTGCACGTGCTCACCCTCACCGCCACGCCGATCCCGCGCACGCTGCAGATGGCGATGAGCGGCCTGCGCGAGCTCTCGACCATCCAGACCCCTCCGGTCGACCGTCTGGCGGTGCGCACCTACGTGATGGAATGGGACGACATGGTGATGCGCGAGGCGCTGCTGCGCGAGCATCATCGCGGCGGGCAGAGCTTCATCGTCGTCCCCCGCATCAAGGACATGCCCGAAGTTGAGGACTGGCTGAAGAAGCACGTCCCCGAGGTCAAATCGATCAGCGCGCACGGCCAGATGTCCCCGACCGAGGTCGAGGAGCGGATGAGCGCGTTTTACGAAGGCAAGTACGAGGTCCTGCTCTCGACCACGATCGTCGAGAGCGGGCTCGACATCCCGAGCGCCAACACCATCGTCATCCACCGCGCCGACCGTTTCGGCCTCGCCCAGCTCTACCAGCTTCGCGGCCGCGTCGGCCGGTCGAAGTTGCGCGCCTACGCCTACCTGACAACGCCTAAGGACACCTCCCTCAATGAGGTGGCGGAGAAGCGCCTCAAAGTGCTGGGCGATCTCGACAGCCTCGGTGCGGGGTTCCAGCTCGCCAGCCACGATCTCGACATCCGCGGCGCCGGCAACCTGCTCGGCGACGAGCAGTCGGGCCACATCCGCGAAGTCGGATTCGAGCTCTACCAATCGATGCTCGAGGACGCGATCCTCGCCGCCAAGGCCGGCGACATGGGCGTAGAGCGCGAGGCCGGGCCGAGCCCGCAGATCACCGTCGACGCGCCGATCATGATCCCCGAGGAGTACGTGCCCGACCTCACCGTACGCATGGGCCTCTACCGCCGCCTCAACGATGCGCGCGACCAGGGCGAGATCGAGGCGCTCGCGGCCGAGATGATCGACCGTTTCGGCCCCCTCCCCGTGCCGACCGCCAACCTGGTCAAGCTGATCGAGATCAAGCACCAGGCGATCGTCGCCAACATCGCCAAGATCGACGTCGGCGCGCGCGGCACGCTGGTCACCTTCCACAAGGACAGCTTCCCCGATCCCGAGGGCCTGCTCGGCTGGGTCGAGCGCGTCGGCGGCGACGCCAAGCTGCGCCCGGACATGAAGCTGGTGCTGAGCCGCGCGTGGGGCGATCCGCAGAGCCGATTGAACGGCCTGTTCCAGCTCACCAAGGGATTGAGCGGGATCGTGCGGCGACAAGAGAAGCTGGCGAAGGCGGCTTAATACTTGAGGTCGTTTACCGAATCGATTCGCGCGGCGTTAACTATTAACTTTGGGGAGGCGGTGCATCGCGCTTGTGCCAGGAATCAAAAAGCCCCGGATTTACCGGGGCTTTTCAAAACTTTGAGGTGTCTCAACGGCCGCCGAAAATGGTCGACCACCAGCTCCAGATACCCATAACCAATCTCCTGTTGCAGCCCTTGGCTCAACAGAAGTAGTAAACAACGTCTTAATGGTTTGCAAGTGGTTAAGCAGCGATGGTGCGGCTCCCCAATTGGGGTAGCAAGTCGTCCATCGGTACTGCCTTCCCGAACAAGTAGCCCTGCGCAGCGTCGCAACCCATCTCGCGCAGCAGCGCCACGACGGCCTGCGTTTCGACACCCTCGGCCACCGCGGTCCGGCCCAGCGAGTGAATCATCTCGATCGAAGTGCGAACGAGCGCGCGGTCCTCCTGCGAGGTGTCCATGTTGGCGACGAAGCTGCGATCGATCTTCACCTCGTCCGCCGGAATACGCCGCAGGTAGTGGAGCGACGCGTGACCGATGCCGAAGTCGTCGACCGACAGCCGCACCCCCATCCGCTTCAGGCGCGCGAGCGCCGCGGCGATGCCCTCGTCGTTATCGATCGGCGCGGTCTCGGTGATCTCGAGGATCATGTTGCCGGCAGGGAAGCGATAAGCGGCGAGCAGATGTTCGACCTGATTGACGAATATCGGGTCGCTTAGGTCGAGCGCGGAAATGTTGATGCCGACCTTGAACTTGGGGTTCGCTTCCAGCGCGCGGCGCGCCTGGCTGATCGCCCGGTCGAGTACGAAGCGGGTGATCATGTCGACCCGGTTGTGCTCTTCGGCGATGGTGACGACCTGCGACGGCTCGATGTAACCGCGCGTCGGATGGTTCCAGCGCATCAGCGCCTCGGCACCGACGACCCCGCCGTCGGTCAGCGACACCTTCGGCTGGAAGAACACGTTCACGTCGTTGTTGCGGATCGCGCTTTCGAGCTCCGACAGGATCTGCAGGCGCCACACGCGGTCTTCGACCATGCGCGGTTCGGCGACCATATAGATACGGCCGGCGTGCGCGGCGTCCTCGGCCGCCTGGATGGCGGTGGCGATCCGTTCGCGCAGCGGAGCGCTGTATTCGGTATCGACGCCGATCGAGGACGCGACATCTGGCGCCTGGCTGCCGACGGAAATGCTGGTGCTGAACAGCGCGTGCAGACCGCGCAGGGGGTCTTCAAGGTCGCGCTGGCGCAGGCGTGAGGCGAGCCAGACGAACGTATCCTTGTCGAACGCGAATTCGGCCGCGTGGTCGGTGGCCTGCAGCATTGCCTGCGCCTTCACCAGCAGCTGCTCGACCTCGTCGGGCGCCAGGCTGGCGCTGATTGTGGCGAAGTTGCGGATCTTGAGCGCGATGACGTCGACCTGGTCGTCGGAATTCGCGCGCTGCAGCACCGCGATGTTCTGCAGACCGGTTTCACCGCGATAGCTTTCACGCGCGAGCTTGGCCAGGCGAACCGTGGCGATTCCGAGAGCCACTACCGCGGGCATGACGTCGACCGAAATGGATGCGTAGTCGAGCGCGATCGGTACCACCGCCAGTGCGCCAAAGGTCGCACCCGCCGCGCGCAGCGAAGGCCGCCGCTTGCGGGATTGTACGAAAATGAACGCCGCGACCGCCAGCAATGCCGGGCTCCAGCCAAGATCGAGCGGATAACCGGCACGCAGAGTCTCCGCGCCGATGACATGGATCAGCGCGCCAGGGATTTTGCGATTGAACGGGATCGGATGGTAGTCTGCGGAGGCGCGGCTCGGCGGCGAGATGACGACGTCCTTGCCCCGGAAGCGGGCCGGATCAGTCCGCCCGCGCAGGATATCGATATACTGCGCCGTCGGGATGGTCCGATAATCGGTTGCGAAGTCGACCCGGTACGCACCGCGCGAAATATTCACACCGGCCAGCTTTGCCGAGAGCGTCGGGCGATCGACACCCCGAATGACATTGGAAGTGGGGAAAATCGTCGAGAGGCCGAGTGGGCCTTCGTGGCCGAAGATCGATACGACCCCCGTCACATCGCGGAAGCGCGGATGCGGGAAAAATGCAGTGCCCCCATCATCGATCGGCGCCGTAGCACCGACGAAGACTTTGCCGGAGTGGCGGCGCATGGCGGCGACGAGCTTCGCGTCGTCTGCCGCCGACCCCGGATCGACGAAGGCGCGGTCGAAGAATACCCGCTGCGCGCCCATCGCGAACAGATTGTCCAGCACGCGCGCATCGTCGGAGCGTAGCGGTTCGTTGACGCCCAGTTCTCCCAGCGACTGCTCGTCGATGAATACCACCACGGTACGGCCGTCGGACGGGTGCTCCCGCACCATCGCGCGGATCGCGCGGTAGGCATCCTCAATCGGGAGAAACAGCACGGTCACGCCCGCGACGAGGCCGAACGCGACCGCCCAGATCGCGATCCGGCGGCGCGCGCTGGCAAGCCCGGTAGCGCTGCGCTGCTTGCGGTGTCGGCCTCCCAACCATGCGGGCAGCCGGACGCGGCGCGCAGGTTTGCGCTCTTCGTCCATGTCGTCAGCGCGCGTGTTCATCAGCGACGGTTGTGCACCGCCTCCTCACCAATCGGTTGCGTCCCGAACTGGCCTACGCCGCGAATGGTAAAGAAATGTAACCTTAAGACCGCGGGCCGCGCGCGGGGTCCGCGGCAATGCAGCGGAAACCGGTTCGGTTGAGGGTTTGGTCAGGCCCGCCCACCCCCCAAGCCGGGCCCGGCCCTCAGCTGGCGGTGACGCCCGGCGCGTCCTTCTGCATCAGCTTGTACGCCTTCTCGTACCACTCGTTGCCCGGGTAGTTGGCGCCGAGCACCGCGGCGTACTTCTGCGCCTCGCTCGGCACGCCGAGCGCCAGGTTGGTCTCGGTCAGACGATAGAGCGCTTCGGGCGCGTGGCTGGTGGTCTGGAAGTTGTCGACCACGTTCTGGAACCGGATCTGCGCGGCGAGCCAGTTGCCGGTCCGCTCGTAATAGCGGCCGATCTCCATCTCCTTGCCGGCGAGGTGATCCTGCACCAGATCGAGCTTCAGCTTGGCGTCGCTGGCGTATTCGGTCGAGGGATAGCGGCGGATCAGCTCCTGCAGCGCGGTGCGGGTCTGCTCGGTCACCTTCTGGTCGCGGGTCACGTCGCTGATCTGCTCGTAGTAGGAGAGCGCGATCAGGTAGTAGGCGTAGGGCGCGTCCTTGTTGCCCGGGTGAATCGACAGGAACCGCTGCGCGCTCGAGACCGACTTGTCGTAGTCGCGCGCGACGTAATAGCTGAACGCGCTCATCAGCTGCGCCCGGCGCGCCCACGGCGAGTAGGGGTGCTGGCGCTCCACCTCGTCGAACAAGGCAGCGGCGATCGTCGGCTGGCCGCGGTCGAGCCGGTCCTTCGCGGCGGCGTAGAGCGTCTCCACATCGCGCGCGACGTAGGCGGTATCCTTCGGCTTCCCGCCCCGCCCGGCGCAGGCGGAAAGCGTCAGCGAAGCGGCCAATGCCGCGGCGAGGGTGAGGACGATCCTGGAACGGGTCTGCATAGGGGCGTGCCTATACCGCCCGCGCCAATGAACGCAAAGTGAAGTTGCCCGCCCGTCCCCGGCGCGTTTCGCCCCTCCCTCGCGCCCGCCCGCAGGCGATGGTTAACCCGATCGTTACCCCGTGCGGCTAGTCCGCCCGGCGAGAGGAAACCGCCATGCTCCGCAAGCTCAAGTCCGACACCACCGCCGCCACCGCGGTCGAATATGCCCTCATCGCCGGCCTCATCTCGATCGTCGCGGTGGGCGCGTTCGTCACGCTCGGCCAGAACCAGCGCCAAAGCATGGAGAAGGTCAACACCGCCTACGAACAGGTGAACTGACCGTTTTCC
>JAEWKG010000092.1 GCA_023386135.1 Pseudomonadota bacterium
GCGCCAAGGTGGGCCGCGCCCCGCTCGAGCTCGGCGAAGCCGACGAGTTCGGCGACGACGACGACGACGAGGACGGCTACGATTACGCCGACCAGGACGCCGCGCTCGCCGCCTGGCAGTCGCGCCCCGAGCCAGTCGAAGCCGAATTCCACACGGCCGAGGACGAACCGGCCGAAGAGCCCGCGTTCGAGGAACACGCGTTCGAGGAGGGGCACGAGGTCGCCTACCCGGTGGCGGTAGTGCCGACGCCCGCCGAGCTGGTGGTCGCCAACGAGAACAACGAGGACGAGGGTCTCTACGATTGCCTCGCCGCCGCGCGCGAACTGGCGCTCGCCGCGCGTTCGAGCGAGGACCGCACGCGCAGCGCGCTCTACGCCGCAGTCAGCCGCGCCTACGATTTCAGCCTCGCCGCGCAGGCCGAGCCCGAGGTGTTCGCCGAGCTCATCGCCGACAGCGGCCTGACCGTGCAGGAACGCGCGCCGATGACCCCGGTGGTCAAGCTCGTGTTCGGCGCCGACTACGACAAGACGCGCCTCACCGAATACGCCGCCGTGCTCAACCATGCGCACCGCATGGGCATCGAGCGCGGGACGCTCGCTGGCCTGCTCGCCGATGCCGAAGGCGGCCTCAAGGGCGTGGTCCAGGCCGAGCGCGACTATCGCCGCGCTGACGGCACCGAAGTCGCGGTTCGCGAAACCCCGCGCGAGGCGCTTGCCCGCAAGCTGCGCGCCATCGCCCCGCTGGGCTTCGAGGATATCGCCAACGAGGGCGAGGAATTCGCGCTAGTGGTGATCCGCCGCGTCGAAGGCAAGTTGGTGGTGCTGGGCGAAGTCGCCGACCTGCCGCTGGTCGAAAAGGCCGCGAAGAAGCTCGTCGCCTGACGCTGCCCGCAGCCATTGCCGCGACACTAAAAGCAGCGCACTAGTCGGCCCCTCACGGGGGGTCGCGACAGATGACACGAACGGGCAAGAGGCGCTGGCCGATGATCCTTCTCATCGTCCTCGTGGTGCTTGCCGCCGGGACCTACGGCGCGTGGCGGTGGGCCGTGGCTCAAGGGTCCGCCGCCACCCTCGAATGGATCGACGCGCGTTTTTCCCGCAGCGTACCGGTGCGGATGGTCGCGCACGGCGACTACGGCACGAACGACCACCAGAACGTCGAGCTGTGGGCACCGCAGGGCCACGCCCCGGCGGGCGGGTGGCCGCTGGTGGTGTTCGTCTACGGCGGAGGCTGGCACGACGGCTCGACACCTGAGTACCGCTTCGTCGCGCGGACGCTGGGCGAGCACGGCTATGCCACCGCGCTCATCGGCTATCGTCTGGTGCCCGAGGGGCGCTTCCCCAACATGCTCACCGACACAGCGGCGGGGGTGCGCTGGGTGCGCGACCACGCCGCCGCCTCGCACATCGACGCCAGCCGGATGGTGCTGACCGGGCACTCGGCGGGGGCGTACAACGTGCTGATGCTCGACCTCGACCCGCAATGGCTCGCCGCGGCCGGCGTGCCCGAGAGCGCGATCGCGGGAACGGTCAGCCTGGCCGGGCCGGCGGACTTCTATCCCTTCACCACTCCGACCTCGCAAAACGCAATGCAGACCGCGGATGACCCGCGCAGCACCCAGCCGATTACGTTTGCACGGGCGTATGCGCCGCCGATCCTGCTGCTCCACGGCACCGCCGACGACGTGGTCCGCATCCGCAACTCGCGCAATCTCGCGAAGGCCATCCGCGCCAAGGGCGGCGCGGTGCAGGAGATCGAGTTCGACGGCATGGGCCACGCCGGGATCATCATGGCGCTGTCCAAGCCCTTCGCGCAGAACGGCAAGGTGCTGACACCCCTGCTCGCGTTCGTGCGCGAACGGCTTGCGGCGGCGCCTTCAGTTCCGGTTCAGCGCGGAAACCGCTAAGCCTCGTCCCCGCATGCGCACCGCCACACGCGTCCTCGCGGTCCTCGCGGCCCTGTCGCTGACCGCCCAGCCGGCGGAGGCGCAATCGGTGCTGCGCGATGCGGAGACCGAGGCGCTGCTCAAGGACCTCGCCGCGCCGCTGGTGCAGGCGGCGGGCCTCGCCCCCGGCAACGTCGACGTGGTGCTGGTCGGCGACCCGTCGATCAACGCCTTTGTCGCCGGCGGACAGGCGGTCTACATCAATTCCGGGCTGATCGAGGAAGCCGACAGCGCCGCCGAGGTCCAGGGCGTGATCGCGCACGAGCTGGGCCACGTCACCGGCGGGCACGTGATCTCGACCCCGCAAGCGGCCGCCAACGCGGGCAAGATTTCGCTTCTTTCAATGCTGCTCGGCGTTGCCGCCGCGGTCGCCGGCGCGGGCGAGGCGGCGATGGGCGTGATGATGGCGGGCCAGCAGGCGGCGATGGGCAAGTTCCTCGCCTTCAGCCGGGTGCAGGAAAGCTCGGCCGACGCCGCCGGGGCGCAGTACCTGTCGAAAGCCGGCATCTCGGGCCGCGGCTCGCTGAGTTTCTTCAAGAAGCTGCAGAGCATGGAGTTCCGCTACGGCTACGGCCACAGCGACGATGATGCGTTCGCTTCCACCCACCCGATGTCGGGCGATCGCATCGCGCGGCTGACGCACGATTACGAGACCGATCCGGCGTGGGACAAGCCCGACGATCCGCAGCTCCAGGCGCGGTTCGAGCGCGTGAAGGCCAAGCTTGCCGGCTACATCCAGGAACCCGCGCAGACCCTGCGCCAGTATCCCGAAACCGACACCACCGCGCCGGCGCGCTATGCCCGCGCCTATGCCTTCCACAAGGAGGCGCTGATGGACAGGGCGCTGGCGGAGACCGACGCGCTCATCAAGTCCGCGCCCGACGACCCCTATTACCTCGAGCTCGAAGGCCAGGTGCTGCTCGAATCGGGCCGGCCCGCCGACGCCGTTGCGCCGCTGCGCAGGGCGACCGCTCTGACCGGCAACCAGCCGCTGATCGCCTCGCTGTTCAGCCACGCGCTGATCGCGACCGAGGACAAGAGCAACTATCCCGAGGCGGAGGAAGTGCTGAAGGCCGCGGTCGCGCGCGACCGGCTCAATCCCTTCGCGTGGTACCAGCTGGGAGTCATTTATGCCGAGCAGGGCGACATGCCGCGCGCTCGGCTGGCGAGCGCCGAGCAGCAGGTGATGAGCGGCCAGTACGTCGAGGCGCTGCGCAGCGCGCAAGCGGCGACCCAGGGCCTGCCCGAGAACACCCCCGACTGGCTGCGAGCGCAGGATATCGTGTTCGAAGCGCGCGGTGCGCTTGAAGAGCAAAAGAAGCGCAAGTAGCCCTCTGGTCCATGCTACGCTTCATCACCACGGCCCTCGGCGCCCTCATCTGCGGCTTTGCAGGCGCGTGGCTGTTCTCGGTGAGCGGGCTCGGCGGCGCGCAGACCGAACGCTGGCTGCTCGATCATCCCGAGATCCTGCCCAAGGTCGCGCAGAAGCTGCAGGAAAACGAGAACCGGCAGCGGCTGGCCGGGATCAGGAGCGATCTGGTCAAACCGTTCCCCGGCGCGGTGATGGGCAACCCCAACGGCAAGATCGTGCTGACCGAGTTCACCGACTACGCCTGTACCTATTGCCGCCAGTCGGTGCCCGATATCCGCGCGCTGATCGCGAGCAATCCCGAACTGAAGATCGTGGTACGCGAGTGGCCGATCTTCGAGGGCAGCGACATCGCCGCGCGGATGGCGCTCGCGGCGGCCAAACAGGGTAAGTACACCCAATTCCACGACGCGATGTTCCTGCACGCGCCGCCGACCCAGGCATCGATCGCCCGGGCCGCGCAGGACGCGGGGCTGGACCTCGCCGCCGCGCAGGCCTTCGCCGCCTCGCCCGAGGCGGAGCTGGAGCTCAAAACCAATCACGAACTCGCGAGCCGGCTCGGGTTCGAAGGCACCCCGAGCTGGGTGATCGGCAACCAGGCGTTTTCCGGCGCGGTCGGGCGCGACCGGCTGGCGCAGGCGATCGCCCAGGCCGATCCGGGCGCGTGATCCGCGCCGCGCTGATTGCCGCGCTCGCCCTGGTCGCGGCCCCGGCGCTGGCGGGCGCCGCCGAGGATCGCGGGGGCCTTCTGTCGCTCCAGGCCGACGACCACAGGCTGCAGTCGCTCGGCTGGCGGCTGGCGGTCGCCAACGCGCCTTTCTGCGATCACGCGGCGCCCGCGATCGGGCTGCTGCTGCAGGACATGGCCAACTACTCCGAACCCGCGCGGATGCGCGCCGCCGCCGGGATTGCGGGCGACGTCGCGGTCGA
Organism: Pseudomonadota bacterium; assembly: GCA_023386135.1. Classification (GTDB taxonomy): domain Bacteria; phylum Pseudomonadota; class Alphaproteobacteria; order Sphingomonadales; family Sphingomonadaceae; genus Tsuneonella. The sequence continues at coordinate 4,245 of JAEWKG010000092.1, forward strand.
GGCGGCGGTGCCGGGCGCACCCGCCGAGTTAGCCGGGCTCTCTGCCAACGACGAGATCACCGCGATCGACGGCCAGCCGATGAGCGCGCTGCCGCCCGCCAAGGCCAACACGTGGCAGCGGCTCGCCGGCCTCCACGACATGATCGATACCGCACTGGTGCGCGACGGGGCGGTGCGCATCGCCTGGCGCTCGGCGAACGGCGCGGCGCACGATGTGACCATCAAGGGCACGCTCGCCTGCCCGACGCGGTTCGAGCTGCTCGACGGCGGCGGACGCGCGGTGGCGGATGGCAAGCGCGTGCTGTTTGGGCGTAACTTCGCCGGATTCGGCCTCGCCGAAGACGAGATCGCCGCGGCCATCAGCCACGAATTCGCGCACAACCTGCTCGCGCACCGCGCGTGGCTGCATGGTCGGCGAACATCGAAGAACATCCGCCTAACCGAGCGCGAGGCCGACCGGCTGATGCCGTGGCTGCTCGCCAACGCCGGTTACGACCCGAACGCCGCGGTGCGCTTCTTCCACAAGTGGGGCCCGGGGAACGACGGCTGGATTTTCCGCGCCCCGACTCACGAC
>JAEWKG010000332.1 GCA_023386135.1 Pseudomonadota bacterium
CGGTCGGCAGAAGGTCCGTGAGATGGTGATCGATATGGTCGCTCAGAGCGGTATCCGCGACGCCTACGTCGAGCTTATCGTCACCCGCGGCCTCAAGTTCGTGCGCGAATATGCGAGCTACGAGAACTCGCTCTACCTGATGGTCATGCCCTACGTGTGGGCCATGCCGCCGGCCGTGCAGATGACGGGCGGCCCCGCGGTCGTGACCCGGACCGTCCGGCGCACCCCACCCGGCGCGATGGACCCGACGATCAAGAACCTGCAATGGGGCGACTTCTGCCGCGGGTGGATCGAGGCGATGGACCGGGGGGCGGTCTATGCCCTACTTCCCGATGGCGACGGCAACATCACCGAAGGCGGCGGGTACAACATCTGCGTCATCAAGGAAGGGGTCCTGAGCACCCCGTCGCGCGGCGTGCTCGAGGGCATAACCCGCAAGACAGTCCTCGAGGTGGCGCAGGCCCGTCAGGTGCAGACCGTGATCGACTTCGTACCGATCGACACGCTGTATACTGCAGACGAACTGTTCATCTGTACCACGGCCGGGGGCGTGATGCCGCTGACCGAACTCGACGGCAAGCCCGTCGGCAACGGGGAGGTCGGCCCGATCACGCGCCAGATCTGGGAGGACTACTGGGCCGCCCATTACGACCCGAAGCACAGTTTCGCGGTCGAATATCCCGACAGCTGAACGACCGAACGCGGCCTCGGCGCGGAGCCCGCCGAGCGGCGGGCCCGCACCGTGCCTCAGGTAGCCAGAAAGCCACCGTCGACGGCGATCGTCTGGCCGTGGATGAAATCCGCGCCGGGCGATGCAAGGAAGACAACCGCCCCGCCGACATCATTGGGCTGCCCGATCCGCCCCTGCGGGATGCGCGACTGGATGTACCCCTCGGCGAAGTCGGTGTTCCAGATATTCTCGGTCATGTCCGTCTGGATGAGGCCGGGCGCCACCGCATTGACCCGCACGCCCTGGCTGCTCCATTCGATCGCGAGCCCTTTGGTCATGCCGATCAACCCGTGCTTGGCCGCCGAGTAGGAGCAGGCCTCAGGAACCCCGACGAAGCTCAGTACCGAGGCCACGTTGACGATCGCCCCGCCGCCTTGGGCGACCATGTGCCGGCCGGCGTGCTGACAGAGGCGGAAAGGCACCTCTAGATTGAACCGGAGGACCCGCCGCCAATCCTCAAGCGGATAATCGAGCGCGAGCGCGTCGGCGTCGATCCCGGCGTTGTTCACGAGGATGTCGAGACCGCCGAGTTCCGCTACCGTCCTGCCCACCAGGGCGTCGACCTCCGCATCGTCATAGAGGTCGACCTCGAGGAAGCTCCCCCGCTTCCCGAGCGCGGTCACATCGGCCAGAACGGCCTCCCCGTTCGCGCGCCCCCGCCCCGCCACCGCGACGGTGGCGCCGGCCGACGCCAGGGCAAGAACGATCCCGCGGCCGATGCCGCGCGTGCCCCCGGTAACCAGGGCGATCTTTCCGTCGAGAGCGCCGGCAGGCAGTGGCGCGTAATGGATGGTGGGGTCGATAGGCATGAAGCGCGCTCCGTCTCGCTGTTTCTGCCGGTGAAGCACTTTTCCCACAAATTGCCAATTTAAATCGAGTTGAACGCGGGCGGCTTGTAGCACGGGCGAGCAATCGACCCATCGTTGCCCATCGCTTGCAAGCGATCGGGACTTTTCACCCGATAATTGTCTGCTAATGTCGGACGCCACGAGTCCAACGCGCACGGAGAGCCGAGATGCCGGGATTAGTTCATGTTGCCAACGATCCGTCGCAACTGGAAACGGTGATCGACATCGTATCGCGCGACGGCGGCGTTATCGTCGACGATTTCATTTCTTCCGAGACTCTGGCCGCCCTGAAGCATGACCTGCTTCCCAAGATTGCCGAGCAAGGCACCGGCGAGGACGAATTCTTCGGCTTGCGCACCCGCCGGCTCTCGAAGCTCTTCGCCCACACCCGGCACTGCTGCGAGATCGTGCTCAACCCCCTGTTCCTCGAAACCGAGCGGCATTTTATCTGCCAGCCGCGCATGGCCTGGCTCGGAGACCAGCAGTTCGAGGTGAACTGCGCGGTGAATATCGGCGTGGGCCAACTGATCCAGATCGGCCCCGGCGAAGGCGCCCAGCCCCTCCATCGCGACGACGGCGCGTTCCAGTGGTCGCGCCGTTACGGCAAGGAAGCGCGCCTCCAGATCATGGTCGCCATCAGCGACTTCACCGCCCGGAACGGCGGCACGCTGGTGATACCGGGGAGCCACAAGTGGGACGACGACCGGATGCCCCGCCGGGAGGAGGCCCTCCCGACCGAGATGAAGGCAGGGTCGGCGCTGTTGTTCGTGGGCGGGACATACCACGCCGGAGGCAACAACGAGACGGAAGACGAACTGCGGACCGGGCTTACGATCGCGCTCGATGCCTCGAATATCCGGCAGGAGGAGAATAACTACCTGTCGCTCGATCCCGAGCTTGTCGCCAGTTACCCCGAAGAGATCCAGCGCCTGCTGGGCTGGTCGATGTATGGATCGTCGCTCGGATGGGTGGAAGTCGACGGGATACAGAGCGATCCCAATCTCCTGCTGAAACAACCGGCCTGACGGTCTCCCGGCAAAGCCAGCGCCGGGGTCACCCCCCAGACCGGACGCCGGCGCTGCGCATGACCCGCGCGGTGATCGCCAGGCCAGCTCCCGCAAGGAGAAACAGGCCGCAGGTCATAATCAGTCCGTCATAGCCGAACCGCTCGATCACCGGCCCGGCGATAAAGCCGGTGAGCACCGCCGCGGCGCCCGCAACCGCCGGTGCCAGCACGAACAGGCGAGCGGACGGATCGTATTCGCGCGCAAGCGCCCAGAATCCCGGCTGCGCGACACCCCAGCCGAAGGCGAAGATCAGGCTGCCGGCCATGAACGATACCGGTCCCGGTATTGCGACCAGAACATAGCCGCCGACCACCAGCACCGAACCTGCAACGGCGAACTGGAGCCCGTTGAACCACCTGGACAGCCAGGTCACGGCGATGGATCCGGGCCGGTGATAAGCGCGGTCCCGCTCACTGCCAGGCCGATGACCCCTGCCGCCACGCCCTTGGCGTTGCCGATGCGCTCCAGGTAGAACCAAAAGCCGGTTATGCCGATGGTGAAGCACATCAGACCGGCGGCGACCGCCGAGAACCGGATGAGCCAGCGGCCTGCCACGATCGTTTGTCCTGTACGCTCGGCGGCCTGCAGCGAGCCGCGAGGAGGCAGGAAGCGCACCACGGCGAGTCCCAGAAGGACGCCGGCTGCCAGGCAATAGTAGACGCCCGCGGTCCCGAAGGCCGGCACCAGATATGCCGCGACCGGGGCCGCCGCGGCCGCGGCAAGGAGCGCCTGCACGGCCACCGAGATCCCGAAGTTTCCTTCGGGATTGCTCGTATCCGACAGGCTCACGAACGCGGGAACGCCGATGCCGCCCTGGAGCAAGCCCAGCAGGGCAAACGCGGCGCATAACGTCGCGAAGCTGGTGACGAGCGAGGTCAGCCAGATCGAAACCAGCGACGCGAGCAGAAAGCCGAGGGTCGCCGTTCGCCAGTTTACCCGGCGAACCCACAGGGGCCCGGTTGCGGAGATGAACGACGCGCCGCCAACCAGGGCCGAGCTGGCGATACCGAGCTGGCGGTCCGTGTAGCCCTCGTGCACGGCGAGCGAACCGAGCAGCAGCGGCTGGACGTTCACGACCAGTTGCGTGATCGCGATCAAGATCGACGCCGCGCCGACGGCGGTCCATCGATCGACATCGCTCGCCTGCCCTCTCGCTTCGTGCATATCTTACCTCTCTGCCCAGTAACCGAAGCGGGAGCCGGCCGCGGGATGCATGCGCTCATCGTCCGGACGCGGGGCCGCCCGGTCGCAGCTCACGCGTCCGGCTGCGGGCATGCATCGTCGGCAATCCCCAGCTGCCGTGCCTTGAGCTGCAAGGCGAGAATCCGCGAATAGAACCGGGACTGGGCAAGGTTGCCGCCGTGGAACCAGAGACCGGGCTGCGCCGTCGGCTTCCACATGTTGCGAAGCTCGCCCTCCCAGGGTCCGGGGTCCCCGGCGGTGCCCGAGCCGTAACCCCAGAC
>JAEWKG010000009.1 GCA_023386135.1 Pseudomonadota bacterium
CGGCCTCGCCGAAGACGAGATCGCCGCGGCCATCAGACACGAATTCGCGCACAACCTGCTCGCCCACCGCGCGTGGCTGCACGGACGACGCACCGCCAAAAACATCCGCCTGACCGCGCGCGAGGCCGACCGGCTGATGCCGTGGCTGCTGGCCAATGCCGGCTACGATCCGAACGCCGCGGTGCGCTTCTTCCACAAGTGGGGCCCGGGCAACGACGGCTGGATCTTCCGCGCGCCGACCCACGACGGGTGGGACGAACGCGCCGACTACGCCGCCGCCGAAGTAACCAAGATCGCCGCGCTCAGGGCCGCCGGCCAGCCTGCCGACTGGCGCACCCACTTCGAGCGCGAGGTCGTGCCCTAAGCTCTCTCCCGCAAAGTAGTACTTTGCGCCGAAGCCCTAGGCCGCCTTCGCCGGGTCCATCTTGGCGTAGAGCGAGTTGATCGGGCGCGCCATCACCCGCCGCACCATCGGCTCGAAGAACGACAGCGGCTCGCTCTCGTAATCCGGGTCGAACGCGGCCTGATCGTACTTCTCGCAGAATTCCGCGCAGGCTTCGAAGTGCGGGTTATCGCGGAACTGCTCGCGCGAGTGCTGGTCCATGCCAAGGTAGTGGAAGTAGTAGTAGCCCTGGAAATGCCCGTGGTTCTGGCAGATCCAGTGCACTTCCTCGCTCACGAACGGCTTGATGATCGAGGCGGCGACCTCGGGATGGTTGAAGGTGCCGAGTGTGTCGCCGATGTCGTGCAGCAGCGCCATCACCACGTAGGACTCGTCGCGCCCGTCACGATGCGCGCGGGTGGCGGTCTGCAGCGAATGGGTCAGCCGGTCGACCGGGAAACCGCCGAAGTCGCCGTCGAGCAGGCTCAAATGCGCCAGCACGCGGTCGGGCAGCCCTTGCGCGAACTGCATGTAGTCGGCGCCGATGATCGCCCAATCCTCGGCCGTGCCTTCCTTCATCTCGCGGAACTTCGCGCGCTCTTCGGCGCCGTGGAGGGTGTCTTCGAGCGTTTCGGTGTCCATCGGGTCTCTCCTTGAAACCCGTATACCCCAAGCCGGCCCGCGATGCCAAAACTTGTCTGACGTGGGCGCGAACATTAGTTTAGGGCGAGAGACGCGATGGCCATGCTGCCCTTCCGCCCGGCGCCGTTCTTCGACAACAAGAATGCCGCCTTCTGGAACCTGCAGTTCGCAGGCTGGGGCGGCGCGTTTGCGCTGCGCGCGGTCTCGGCGTTCGCCAACGAACAGCCTTGGGATCTCCTGCTTGTCGTGCTGGTGCAGATCGTCACCGGATTCGCGATCAGCCTCATCATGTCGGTGGTCTATCGCCGCCTGATGCAGCGCAGCGCGCTTATCACTTGGGGCATGACCGCGATTGTCCTGGTTGGGTCGGTGGCGGTCTACGCGGCGATCGATGCGTGGCTGCAAGGCATCTATTTCTCAACCACTCGTGACACGACATTCGTCCAACGCATGATTGCGCTGGCGTTCCTCGACGGCACGCTGCTCGGCGCCTGGTCTGCACTCTATTACGCGATCAATTTCTTCCTCACCGTGGAGGAGCAGGCCGACCGGCTCGAGCGGCTCGAGGCGCAGGCGACCAGCGCGCAGCTCGCGATGCTGCGCTACCAGCTCAATCCGCACTTCCTGTTCAATACGCTGAACTCGATCAGCACGCTGGTGCTCTTGAAACAGACCGAGCCCGCCAACGCGATGCTCACCCGCCTCAGCGCGTTCCTGCGTCACACGCTGGTCAGCGCGCCGGGCAGCAAGGTGACCATCGCGCAGGAGGTGGAGACGCTGCAGCTCTACCTCGGCATCGAACGGATGCGGTTCGAGGAGCGGCTGCGCACCGATTTCCAGATCGATCCCGAAGCGGCGGGCGCCTGCCTGCCGTCGATGCTCCTGCAGCCGCTGGTCGAAAACGCGATCAAGTACGCCGTCAGCCCGCAGGAAGAAGGCGCCTCGATCAGCGTCGCGGCGCAACTCGTCGGACGCCGCTTGCGGGTCGCCGTGTCCGACAGCGGGCCGGGATTGCGCGAAAGCGGTGCTGCGAGCAGCGTGCCCGCGTCGCTTGCGGGGGTTGGCAGGACGGTGTCGACCGGTGTCGGCCTCGCCAATATCCGCGACCGCCTGCAACAAGCCTATGGCGAGGATCACCGCTTCGAAATCCGCAACCCGCCCGAAGGTGGCTTCACGGTGATCATCGAGATTCCGTACGAGGCCGCGCCCACCCGCGACACGCAATCGGCCGACCGGCCGTCCCCCTCCCCCACCGCCGCGCTCGTCCCCGAGCGGCCGGCGCCTCTGACTGGAACCGCATGACTATTCGCACCCTGCTCGTCGATGACGAGAAGCTCGCCATCCAGGGCCTCCAGCTCCGTCTCGAAAAGCACGAGGACGTCGAGGTGATCGGCACCTGCGCCAACGGCCGCGAGGCGATCCGCGCGATCAAGACCGAGAAGCCCGACCTCGTGTTCCTCGACATCCAGATGCCCGGCTTCGACGGGTTCAGCGTGGTCAAGGGCGTGATGGAGATCGAGCCGCCGCTGTTCGTGTTCGTCACCGCCTTCGAGGAACACGCGATCCGCGCGTTCGAAGCCAATGCGGTCAATTACCTGATGAAGCCGGTCGACGAGGACAAGCTCGCCGACACCATCGAGCGCGTGCGCCAGCGCCTCGCCGAAAAGCGCAGCGCGGAAGAGGCCGAGAAGCTCAAGAACGTGCTCAGCGAAGTCGCGCCGGACGCCGCCGAGGAATTCGCGGCCGACGAAACGCCCGCCGCCGAATCCGCCGACCGTTACGAGAAGCTCATCAACATCAAGGACCGCGGCCAGATCTTCCGGGTCGAGATCGACAACATCGAGTATGTCGAGGCGGCCGGCGACTACATGTGCATCTATACCGGCGACAACAGCCTGATCCTGCGCGAGACGATGAAGGACCTGGAGCGCCGCCTGGACCCACGCACCTTCCAGCGCGTGCACCGCTCCAAAATCGTCAACCTGAACCAGGTCCGCCAGGTCAAGCCGCATACCAACGGCGAGTGCTTCCTGGTGCTCGGCAGCGGCGCGGAGGTGAAGGTGAGCCGCAGCTACCGCGACGTGGTGGCGCGCTTTGTCCACTGAGGGTTGGTCGGTCGAAGGCTTCGATCTCGACCGTTTCGTCCGCGAGACGTTGGCGGAGGATCTCGGCGAAGGGCTGCCCGGCGGTGGGCACGACGTCACCAGCGATAGCGTGATCCCGGCGGACGCGCGCTTTTCGGGAGTGATGGACAGCCGCGATGCGATCGTCGTCGCGGGGCTGCCGATCGCCGAAGCGTTCTTCCGCGCGCTCGATCCCGCGATGCGCATCGAGCTGTTGGTCGATGAAGGCGCGCAAGTGTCCCCCGGCACTGACCTGATGCGGCTCGAAGGCAACGCCCGCGCGATGCTGACCGCCGAACGCAGCGCGCTCAACATCGTCCAGCACCTGTCGGGCGTGGCGACGCTGACCCGCGAATACGTGCGGGCAATGGACAACCCCGCCTGCACCCTGCTCGACACCCGCAAGACCATTCCCGGCCTGCGTCTTCTCGAGAAATACGCGGTGCGGATGGGCGGCGGGGCCAACCACCGCATGGGCCTGTGGGACGCGGCAATGATCAAGGACAACCACGTCCTCGTCGCCGGCTCGGTCGGCCAGGCGGTCGGAGCGGCGCGGTCGGCCGGGGTGAAGGATGTGATCTGCGAGGTCGACCGGCTCGACCAGATCGAGCCCGCGCTCGCCGCCGGCGCGACCCGCCTGCTGCTCGACAACATGGAGCCGGACACCTTGCGCGAGGCGGTGCGGATCGTCGCCCGCCGGGTCCCGACCGAAGCGAGCGGGGGCATCAATCTCCAGACCATCAAGGCCAAGGCCGCGACCGGGGTCGATTACGTTTCGGTCGGTCGCCTCACGCAGAGTGCACCCGCGGCCGACATCGGGCTCGATTTCACCCCCTTGTGAAGTGGCTGGCTGCCATCGCGCTGATGACGGCCGTGCCGCTTCACGCGCAGGCTTACCAGTGCAGTGTGCCCGCCAGGGTCAGCGTGCCGCAGGTCCGGCCCGACGGCCCGATGCGGCGCACCGCGATCACCGGCTACACCCTCGCGCTCAGCTGGGCGCCCGAGTTCTGCAAGGGACGCGAAGCGAGCCGCGCCGATGCGGTCGAATGCTCGGGCGCGAACGGGCGCTTCGGGCTGATCGTGCATGGGCTGTGGCCCGAAGGTCCGCGCGGTTCGCCGCAGTGGTGTCCGGCGCGTGCGCCGCTCTCGCCCGCCGAGGTGCAACGCAACCTGTGCATGATGCCCTCGGCGCGGATGCAGGCGAGCGAGTGGGCCAAGCACGGCGCGTGCATGGTCCAAGACCCGGCGCGCTACTTCAAGGTCACGCGGATCCTCTACCAAGGCTTGCGGCTGCCCGACTTCGACCGGCTGTCGAAAGACCCAGAGCTCGACGTCGGCCTGATCCGCCGTCGCTTCGCCGGTGCCAACCACGGCTGGCGCGCGGAGGCGGTGGGGGTGAAGCTCAACGAGCGCGGCTGGCTGGAGGAACTGCGGCTTTGCTACGATAGGCGCTTCATGCCGGCGCGCTGCGATCGGGGGCGCTTCGGACCGCCCGATAGCGCCGCGGTCCGGATCTGGCGCGGCCTCTAGCGCCGCTCGCGGAAGAAGCCGCGGAGCAGTTCGGCAGCCTCGCCCTCGCCGATGCCGGACACCACTTCGGGCCGGTGCAGGCATTGCGGGTGGTCGAACACTCGCGTGCCGTGGGCGACTGCGCCGCCCTTCGGGTCCGGCGCGGCGTAGGTGACGCGAGCGAGCCGCGCGTGCACGATCGCGCCCGCGCACATCGCGCAGGGTTCGAGCGTGACGTAAAGCTCGCACCCGGTCAGTCGTTCGTCGCCCAAGGCCTTGGCGGCCGCGCGGATAGCGACGATTTCGGCGTGGGCAGTCGGATCATGGTCGGCCCGCGGCGCGTTGCGGCCTTCGGCAATGACTACGCCATCCTTGACCACCACCGCGCCGATCGGCACTTCGCCCGCTTCGGCCGCCTCACGCGCGAGGGCGAGCGCGCGTTTCATCGGGTCGGGCAGCGGCCAGCGGGTCATCGCCCGCCGCCCTAGCCTCTGGGTTGACGATTCGCGAGTGCGCCGCTAAGCGCGCGCCTTTCCCGGCACCGCCGTAACCGTTTTTACGAGAGATCAGTCATGTCGCGCATCTGCGAACTCACCGGCAAGGGCCGCCAGATCGGCCACAACGTGAGCCACGCCAACAACAAGACCAAAAAGACCTTTCTGCCCAACCTGCAGAACGTCACGCTGATGAGCGAGAAGCTGGACCGCAGCTTCAAGTTCCGCGTGTCGACCCAAGGTCTGCGCTCGGTCGAGCACAACGGCGGCCTCGACAACTGGCTGCTGAAGACCGGCGACGAGAAGCTGTCGGCCAGTGCGCTCAAGGTGAAGCGCGAGCTGAAGAAGGCCTCCGCGGCCGCCTGATTTGCTGCTAATGAAGCGCTTGATTGGCGCGCCGCACGCTTGATGTTCGGCGCGCTTTTCGTATGCGCGGCGCGTTGCTATCGTGCGAGGTATGAAGGCATCTCTCATGCTCGCCGCGGCAACGCTGGCGGTTCCTGTCGCGGCAGCCGGTCAGGACACCCCCGCAGTGGTGACTGCGGTATATCAATGCCGGACGCTGAGCGAGGATGCCGCTCGGCTTGCATGCTTCGACAAGTCCGCCGCCGCGCTTGAGGAGGCCCAGAACGCGCGTACGCTGTCATTCGGCGACGAGGACGCGTTCCCGCGCTTCGAGGGCGCCGAACTCAAGAGCAAGATCGAGGCGGTCAGCGCGAACCAGGCCGGACGCTATGTCATTACCCTGGCCGACGGGACGCGCTGGCTCCAGACCGAATGGACCAAGTTCATGTTCGACCCCAAGGCGGGCGACACGATCCTGATCCGCAAGGGGCTGACCGGCAGCTACCGCGCGTCGACCCGGGGGACTTCCTTCCAGGTCCGCCAGATCGGCTGAACGCGCCTAGCGTGGCGGCAGGAACAGCAGCGGATCGAGCCGCGCGTCGCGCCATTTGATCGACCAGTGCAGGTGCGGCCCCGTCGCGCGGCCGGTGGCGCCGACATAGCCCAATAGCTGGCCCTGCTTGACCACGTCGCCTTCCTTCACCGCCAGGCGCGAGGAATGGAGGAAGGCGCTGTTGAGGCCCATGCCGTGGTCGATGATCAGCAGGTTGCCCTCGAGCGTGAACGGGCTCTCTGCCGCGAGCACCACCACCCCGTCCGCCGGCGCCACGTACGGCACGCCCGCGCCCGGCGCGATGTCGAGGCCGGAGTGATAGGCCGCCGGCTCCCCGCGATAGATCCGCTGCGAGCCGAAGCGGCCGGAGATGCGCGCCTCGACCGGCCAGATCATGCTCTGCCGCCAGCCGTCGCTCGCGCTGCCCCGGGCGCGCGCGGCCTCGATCCGCGCGAGTTCGGGCCGGCGCAGCGCCATGAACGCCTCGGTCGCCCCGCCCGGAGCGCGGGCCACGTTGACCCGCTCGATCTGCCATTCGCGCGGACTGATGGCGAGCGGGCTGGTGATCGTCCGCCTGTCGGCGAGTTGCGCCGTGAGCGTCGCAACCGGCCCCGCATCGCGGTCGAAGGCGGCGAAGAAGCGCCCCTGCGCATCGAGCGCGAGCGGCTGGCCCTCGAGGGTGGCGCTGCGGGTGCCGCCGGGCGCTTGGCCGCGAATCCATCCGCCCTGGGTCTGCTGTCCTTGGAACACGAAGGTCGTCGGTCCCGCTACGACCGGCGTGGCTGTCGGCTTGGGAGTCACGATCGGCTGCACCACCGCCGTGTTCTGGGGCGGGGTCTCGCTGCCCTTGTCAGCCACGCAGCCTGCCAGCGCGAGAAGCGCGAGAGCCGATCCGGCGCGGGCGATCACTTGAGATGGCGGCGGGTGGCAACCTCGGGCGAGGCGTAGGCCTCCTGCCGCTCGACGCTCCAGTAGCGCAGCGCCTCCAGTGGGATCGCCTCGCCGGTCACCGCGCAGATCACGTGGGTGCCCGGCCGCATGACCCGGAAGCCGTTGGGTCCGTAGATCAGTTCCGCCGGCCGTTCGCCCGATTTCATCAGCATGGGATGCGCCCTACCACCTGAGCCTCAGCCGAACAAATCGTCCTGGCGCGAGGGCGCCACGGGCCGTTTCACCGGCGCGACGGGGCGCGGCTTGCGCTGCACGCCGGCGAGCGGGGAAACCTCGACCACCCCGTCGCGGAACTTGAGGCTCAATGCCTGCTCGCTGCGCGCAGTTGCCGCTTCGGTCACGGTGCGGCCGTCGGCCCCGGTCACGCGCACATAACCGCGCTGCAGCACCGCGTCGGGATCGAGCGAGGCCATCAGCCGCGTGGTTGCCGCCAGCCGGTCGCGTCCGCGCTCCAGCCGGTGCGTGAGCAGCGCGGGCGATAGCCGCGCGCGGTCGTGCTGTAGC